>NZ_LWFZ01000963.1:0-4205 GCF_001635225.1 Oleiphilus sp. HI0086 | reverse complement strand
AAATACCTCATGCGAGCGGCGCTGCGATATCTTTAGGGGAGCGTCAGGTGCAAGTATTTAGAGAGCACCGTGATGAGCTGAAAAACAAGCTTAATGAACTGATCTCCATTGCGCATGAGAATGATGCTCATTTTGAGAAGACCAAACGCCTGTTATTAAACTTGTTAGAGGTGAAGAGCCTTGATGAGATTGAAATGGTCGTAAATGAGGCATTCAAAAATGATGCGAATATCGACTTCAGCAGCATTTTATTGTTTGGTAAGCCAAGTGACTACCCTGTTAGCGAAGTGAAAGTCATTTCGATCGATGAGGCTCGGGGGCAGCTAGGCGGTATTCTCGATCATACACGAGCAGTTTGCGGGCAGTTCCGAGACGAAGAGCGTGCATGCTTGTTCCCGAACCCCGAAGAAGTCGGTTCAGCGGCAGTGATTCCTTTACGAAATGGTGAGCTTTTGGGCTTGTTCTGTTTGGGCAGTCGCGATGCTAAGCACTTTGATAGCTCAATGGGCTCTTTATTCCTTTCTTATATCAGCGATTTTATCAGCCGTATTCTGCCGAATCTGTTGTTGGCTGCTAAGCGACAGCAGGTAGAGGACTCAGTTCCTTCGCTCTTGGAATAGATATTTTCGAAGCGAGTCGCCATAAATGGTTTAATGATCCGGTAGAGAATTCGAGGCAGTGATGGAAAAGTTACTAGAAGAGTTTCTCGATAATTTACTGGTCGTTAGGAGGCTCTCCCATCACACTTACACCAATTACAGGCGTGACTTGGAGCGTATTCATACTTGGTGCTCTGAACAGGGTATTCACGCTTGGAGTGAGCTCAGTCACGCTCATGTCCGCTTATACGTTTCTTACCTGCACCGTAAGCAGCTTTCTAGCAAGAGTATTCAAAGAGCACTGTCGTCACTACGTAGTTTTTACAATTACCAGATTAAACATGCTTTGCTAGAACACAATCCGTGTCTGGATGTTCCGGTTCCAAAAGGGAGCAAAAAACTGCCTAAAGTCTTGAATGTTGATCAAATTAACCATCTATTAGATAACGATAGTGGCGATTGGCATGTGATTCGTGATCACGCCATGTTCGAGGTTTTCTATTCTTCAGGTCTACGCCTTTCTGAATTAGTAAATTTGAATGTAAATTCCATAAATCTTGATGAAGGTTTTGTTGATGTGCTGGGTAAAGGTGGCAAAGAAAGGCACTTGCCATTAGGAAGCAAGGCCATTGAAGCGCTAAAAGAGTGGTTAGCCTTTCGTGGCGATTGCTTGGGAGAAGAGGCGGTCGCACTTTTCATTAGCCAGCAAGGAAAGCGGATAAGTGTACGTAATGTTCAGGTTCGCTTGAAAAAAATGGCAATCGAGAAAGGTATTATTAATGATGTCAGCCCGCATATGCTGCGACATTCTTTTGCAAGCCACATGTTGGAGTCGAGTCAAAACCTTCGCGCCGTACAAGAATTATTAGGCCATGCCGATATTTCCACCACACAGGTCTATACTCATCTAGACTTTAAACATTTAGCTGAGGTGTATGATGCATCTCACCCTAGAGCCAGAAAACGAAATACAAAATAAGCATTATCATTTTTGTTTGTTTTACTAAGTAAATAATAACATTTGAATCGGTTCAAAAAGCTGGAGAACTCATGAGTAACCAGTCGGATTTAAAAAAAGAGCTAGAACGCTGGAAAGATAAGTATTTTGAGCAAGGTGAGTCTTTTGACGGCCAGAAAAAGCTCATTCAAGATTACGCCTCACTGATGCAGCGAATTCTGGTGCGTGTTAGCTTGGCGGCAGAGCACACTTCTGATGAATTAGATGGCGAGTTGGCTAGCTTGCGCAGTGCGGTGCGCAGTGCAACACCTGAAAAGAATGATCTCGAAAAGCGCCTTAAGCGTATTGATAAATTGATTCTTGCGGCGGACGAGAGCAAACAGCAAAACCTGAGAAAAGTAGCGAGTGCTTTAGAGAGTATTATCGATCAGCTATTGACTCTCAAGCTTCCTCGAAAGCAGAAAAGTGGGCTAAAGAAGCTCTTAAAGTCTATCGCCAAGCGTTCGTCAAATATTCAAGAATACCCAGCTATCCTGTCTGAGTATGCAAAACTCCAGTCTGAAGTCTTGTCGGTAATTGTTGACCCAGACAAAAAAGAGGCCGGTTTCTTAAGTCGTCTCTTGGGTGGCGGAAGTGATGAAAATGCAAGCGCTGATACGGCTTCGGGCGAAGATAGCTCCCTCAGCGAAGAGGACTTGGAGCTAGAAACGGACGATGCCAGCAATGCAGCAGAAGAGCTTGCTCCTGGCTTTTCTTCTGTTGCGCGGCATATTCGCAACACTTTGAGTAATCTACTGGACCAATTAGCGTTTCCAAGCAGTGCGACCAGAGAAGTAGCGAAACTGCGTGGTCAAATTGAAAAAGAGCTGGTTTGGTATGAACTTGGCCCTACTTTGGATGATTTGTCTAACTTGATCCTTTCGGTTGTGGGTAAAGGGCAGCGCGAGTTTAGTAACTTTCTGAAGGTGCTCGATGAGCGCTTGAGTAAAGTTCAGGACTTTTTGGTAGAGAGTCAGAGTATTGATGACACCTGGCAAGATAAAAACGAAAAATTTGATCAACATATGCGTGATCAAGTCGATGAAATGACTCAGCGTGTGGGAAAAGCTGTCGATATAGATGATTTGAAACGATCTATTTCGGAGCACTTGGACAGCATATCCAGTGCTGTAGATCAGCATGCTGGTGATGCAGTTGAACACCAGCAAGCAAAAGAAGAAGAGGTCGAGGTCCTAAAAGAGCGCATCAAAGCGATGGAAGAAGAGACTCGTTATATTCGTAAACGCTTGAAGGAAGAGCGAGATAAAGCATTAAAAGATTCTTTAACGTCGTTGCCTAATCGAGAGGCTTATGACGAACGTTTTGAGCTGGAGCTTGAACGTTACAAACGTTATAAAAAGCCGGCTACACTGGTGGTGGCGGATATCGATTTCTTCAAAAGTATTAATGACAACTATGGTCACCTATCGGGCGATAAAGTTCTACAGATTATTGCCAAGGAAATTCAAAATAGAATACGCAAGACCGACTTTGTTGCGCGCTATGGTGGCGAAGAGTTTGTGATTATTTTGCCAGAAACAGATTTGCAAACTGCAAAGCAGGTAATTGAAAAAGTAAGGGAAATGATCGGTCGCTTACCTTTTCATTTTCGCGATGAAAAGATTCAAATTACCATGTCTTTTGGCTTAAGTGTCTTTGAAGAAGGCCTGGATCAGGGGCAGTTATTTGAACGAGCAGACTCTGCACTGTATCAAGCAAAAGAAAATGGCCGAAACAGGGCAGAAGTGCGGAGTGAAGCATCTTCTGACTAGGTAAATTTCGGGTCTTGACCTAGACTTATTGTTAGGGAAAGAAATTAGCAAAGAGCAAAACGGTATGAGTGAGCAGCAGTACGAAATTGTATTTTACGGCAAACTGGTTGAAGGCTTTTCGGAGCAAGAGACCAAGCAACACGTTGCGCAGCTATTTAAAACAAGCGTAGACCAAGTAGAGCGCATGTTTACTGGCAAGCGGGTGGTGATACGTAATAAGCTCGACCAGGAAACGGCAAAGAAATATATCATTGCGATGAGTAAGCGTGGCGCTGATTGCCAAGTTGAGGCGATGGGCAGTCCGGGTGTCAAAGTAGACTTTAGTGCGCCAGCTCCTCAGGCTGCGCCAACGCCAACGCCAACGCCAACGCCAACGGCTAAGGCTCCCTTAACGGCCAGTGCTTCAAAGACCGATTTGCAGAATGTTGCCAGCAAAACCGGCCTTAATTTGGCAGGGGAAAAAGTAGACGAGATACTATCAGATACGCACTTTCAAGTTGGCGAGGTGGGCGAGCGCTTATCAGAAGTACATGAAGAGGTCATGGCAGAATTCCATGAGCTGGATAATGTGACGATTGCGCCTGTTGGCAGTGATATTGCTGAAAAGAAAGAAGAGCTTCCACCGGTGATTCCGGATACTTCTCATTTAAGTTTAAAGTAACCTTAACTGTCACTTGGCAAAGGTAGCCAAGTGATTTCGTCACCTTCCTTCCAAGCCGGATACTTCTTCATAATACTCAAAAATATGTCAGACTCTTTGTAGTCTGACAACCAGCGCTTGAGATAGTCGTAAGGGCTCGCATCAAACCATTCTAGGTCTACATGTGCAAATTGTCG
>NZ_LWFZ01000962.1:0-9525 GCF_001635225.1 Oleiphilus sp. HI0086 | reverse complement strand
AACAAGCTGGAAGCCACCTGAGTTCAGTGGAAATAGTATTCCTGCCATAAACAGAACGTCGTCTATTGCCGGTGAAAAACGGTGTTTTATTTTGTGCCCGGGCTCTCCTGTCCATTCAAACCAGGCCGAGCAGGGTACTACGCAACGGTGTAGTGCATAAGCAGAACTAAAGGTCTTCTTGGTGGCGACGGTTTCTGCCTGAGCGTTGAATATGGTGTGATGTGCCCAGTGAGGGTTGATCCCCCAGAGAGCAGGCGTTTGCGATAGCTTCTCATGCTGATAGTGAAGGCAGGCGACCTCTTGTGAAGGGCGTTGGTCATGATTGTTTATGGCATGAAAAAGTATATGAAATGCTTCGAATACGCCTGTATCGACGATGGCTTTGTCTACTTCAAATCTTCCACACATGTAAAGGAGCCTCTGCCTGAAACTAAGCTTATTACCTTATTGGAATATTATCATAGGCTGTGATGAAAAATTAACGAAAAGTCAGAGGCAAATTACTGATTCCCTTGATTTAGATCTGACCTTCAGCATATTTTTTAAAAAATGCAAAAGCAGTGTCCGGCGCTTCTTTAATAAATACGCCAAGCGTGAAGCCGTCCGGAGCGATCGAGGTGTGTTTGATCTCGCCCAGTACTTTGAACTCCATTTTCTTGCCATTGTAGAAAGCGGCAATTTGAAGTAGCACCAAAGCATCTTTTCGGAAGTCTACGGGGCTTACCAGTGAGGTTCCACGTTCAGAGATGTCTTTCGTTTTACATTGAACGACTTGTTTCTTGCGGGTTGTAATTGTTGCACGCCAATGGGCTGAACGCCTTGTGTATTGACGGCGCTCGGCTCCGTCATTCAAAGCTTCCGCCGTAATTTCCTGAGTGTTTTCAAGAGCTTCTGTAATCTTCTTTTTATCGGGCACTATGTGAAACTTCCTGGTCAGAGTTGGCGAGGAGTTAACAACAATAGTCTAGAGCTGCGGAAGTATCAATGTCTTGATAGTAATTATATGTGTCTTTTGTTGGCTGCTTTGACGCAAAAGGCGGGCATAAAAAAGCGCCTACAATGAGGCGCTTTTTAGTTTGTTTAACTCGAGATTAGTCGCGAGTAAACTCTGGGTAAGCTTCCATACCACACTCAGAGATATCAACACCTTCGTACTCTTCTTCGTCAGTTACTCGGATGCCCATGATTGCTTTAAGAACGCCCCAAACAATCAAGCTACATACGAATACCCAAACAAAGATCGTTAGTGCACCAACCAGCTGGCCAGCGAATGTAGCGTCAGCGTCTGATAGAAGTACTGCGAAGATACCCCATAGACCTACTACACCGTGTACCGAGATTGCACCAACAGGATCGTCAAGCTTAAGCTTATCAAGTGTTACGATTGAGAATACTACGATAACACCACCGATCGCACCAATGATCGTTGCTAGTAGTGGAGAAGGATCAGCAGGCTCTGCAGTGATCGCAACCAAACCTGCTAGTGCGCCGTTCAATGCCATTGTAAGGTCAGCCTTACCGAATAGAATACGTGCAACGATCAATGCAGCGATCAAACCACCTGCCGCAGCAGCGTTAGTGTTCAAGAATACGCTTGCTACTTCGTTAGCTACTTCGATACCACCCAGTTTAAGAGTAGAACCACCGTTGAAACCGAACCAGCCCATCCACAGGATGAATGTACCTAGCGTTGCTAGAGGAAGGTTCGCACCTGGGATAGCGTTAACCTGACCGTTAGCACCGTACTTGCCTTTACGAGCACCTAGCATGATAACACCAGCCAATGCTGCTGCAGCACCTGCCATGTGAACGATACCTGAACCAGCGTAATCGCTATAGCTACTGAGGTCGTACATACCGAACACAGAGTTACCACCCCAAGTCCAGCCACCTTCCATTGGGTAGATGAAACCCGTCATAACAACTGCGAATGCTAGGAAAGCCCAAAGCTTCATACGCTCAGCAACCGCACCCGATACGATAGACATTGCCGTTGCAACGAATACGACCTGGAAGAAGAAGTCAGAAGCGCCTGAGTAAACAGAGTCACCGCCGAAGCCGTTTTCAGCAGAATCTGCTAGAGCTTGAGCAACGTCTATAGTTGCAACGCTGTCAGTACCTGATAGGAAGAAGCCGCCGCCATACATGAACTCGTAACCACAGATTAGGTACATGGTGCATGATACTGCAAACAGTGCAACGTTCTTGGTTAGGATCTCAGTGGTGTTCTTGGCGCGAACCAAGCCTGCTTCCAGCATGGCAAAACCTGCTGCCATCCACATAACTAATGCGCCGCACACCAAGAAATAAAAGGTGTCCATTGCATACTGCAATTCATAAATGTTGTTCATTACGTTTTCCATAAGGAAATCTCCGTACTGTATTCTAAAAAATTAGTTGCTTAGTGATGAATGAGATTTAAACCGCATCAGTGCCGGTTTCACCGGTACGGATTCGAATAACTTGCTCAAGCGGTGAAATGAAAATTTTACCGTCACCAATTTTGCCGGTATTAGCTGCTTTGCTGATAGCTTCAACAACTTGGTCAACCAAGTCGGAACCAATGGCAACTTCAACTTTAACCTTAGGAAGAAAGTCAACAACGTACTCAGCGCCACGGTATAATTCCGTGTGACCTTTCTGACGGCCGAAACCTTTAACTTCAGTTACGGTAATACCTTGTACGCCAATTTCAGACAATGACTCACGTACATCGTCCAGCTTAAATGGTTTGATTATGGCAGTTACGAGTTTCATGGATATCTCCTGTGCTGTCGCTGCAATATTTACTAGTTAAAAAAATGTGTTTTAGTTCTTGTTTGCTATTCAAAATGAAAAACGAATCTCTCATTCGGAATAACAAATCTGATCGGTATATAGCAGGGGGTGTGCCAGTTTGAAAAAAAGCTTATATAACAGTTACATAAGATTAAGTGTTATTGTTGAGTGGTGGTTTTGTTGTGGTCTTGTGGTGCGGGCTTGGATTTGGCGCACCATAATGACGCAATATCTGATGCGGGTTGGCGGCGAGCGCATCTCTTTGGTGATTTTTATAGGGGGAGGATCTGATTATTTGAAAATAGATCTGTCCTTTTTAGGGTTGTGGGTTTCGCTGGCAGGGCGTGTTAGAATAGCTCTTTTGTTTGATGTAGAAAGAATGTCCCAGGCATTCCAAGGAGCGTTTGTTGCTTAGCCCTCAAGAAGTACTTAACACCATCCACGAACAGGTTAGTCAGATATTACCTGACGCCGGAAAGTCGGCTCAAGAGGATCTGACTGCGCAACTGAAAATTCTTATTAATGGTGTCATTTCCAAGCTGGATTTAGTCACTCGTGAGGAGTTTGAGACTCAGCAATTGGTGCTGGAAACAACACGCGCCAAATTGGAACAACTAGAAAAAGATTTTGCTGAATTAGAGAAAAAGTCAGCTTGATTTAATGACGAACAGATGGAACTTGTTCGTTCTTGCACTGTACTTATGCAGTGCTTGCACTACTGAGGGGCATAATGCTGCTGATCTAAAATGGCGCAATAGTTAATACAAAGCGTATTAATGAGGCGCTTTCCGGTCTACCTGATACAGCTCCTTACCTTCTTAAACAGATATGAACTTAGCAAAGGAATGCGATGTCGTTATCTATTATCTATACCCGGGCTCAGCTCGGTGTCGATGCACCTTTGGTGACAGTCGAAACTCATCTCTCAAATGGTTTGCCATCCCTAGCGATTGTTGGGCTTCCAGAAATGGCTGTTCGAGAGAGCAAAGAAAGGGTACGCAGTGCCTTAATCAACTCTGGCTTCGAATTTCCGAATCGGCGTGTGACCATTAACTTGGCGCCTGCAGACTTGCCTAAACAAGGGGGACGATATGATCTGGCAATTGCTATTGGAGTCCTGGCTGCGACAGGTCAAATAGACTCGGAAAAGCTTGGTGAAAGTGAGTTTATTGGTGAGCTGGCCTTAACCGGAGACTTGCGCCCGGTTGCCGGTGTATTACCCACGGCTATTGCCAGCGTAAAAGACGGCCGATGTTTATTTATCCCATATGGTAACGCTGATGAAGGGAAAATGGCTGGCAGCGATACAATTTTCCCCGCACGCCATTTGAGCGAAATTTGCCAGCACCTTAAATCACCCGGTGTTTTGCAAGCCCTTTCTTATGAAGAAATGATTTTGGAAGACGAAAAGCAGCCGGATATGGCTGATATTAAGGGTCAGTTCCAAGCGAGACGTGCTTTGGAGTTGGCAGCAGCTGGACGCCATAACCTATTATTCTACGGCCCTCCAGGGACAGGCAAGAGCATGCTGTCCTCTCGCCTGCCAAGTATTCTGCCACGCTTAAGCAATGCTCAGGCAGTGGAGGTGGCCTCAATCTATTCGCTGGCGGGTATTCCCAGAAAACCGGGCTTGATGATGCAAGCGCCTTTTCGTTCTCCTCACCATACAGCTTCTTCCGTATCGCTCGTTGGTGGTGGCGCACAGCCAAAGCCTGGTGAAATATCCTTATCCCATTATGGTGTATTGTTTTTGGATGAGTTGCCAGAGTATGCACGCTCGGTGCTTGAAGTACTTCGGGAGCCGATTGAAAGTGGGGAGATCAGAATTTCCCGAGCCAGTGCGAGCCTGACATTTCCGGCAGACTTTCAGTTAATTGCAGCAATGAACCCATGCCCTTGTGGCTATAGCGGCCACCCTACAGTGAGTTGTACTGATACCCCCCAGCAGATAAGTAACTATCGGCGGAAGTTGTCGGGCCCCTTATTGGATCGCTTCGATTTGCATGTCGAAGTGGCGAGTCAACCTGCATCGGTTTTACTTGGCAAAGCTCAGGCTAGTGAGTCTTCGAATGAGGTACTGGCTCGCGTGAGCAAAGCCCGAGACGCGCAAATCACCAGGCAGGGCAAGCTTAATAGTGCGCTTGAGGGTGGGGAGATTGCAGAACATTGTGCCATGCAAGACGATATGCGCACTTTTCTGGAGTCCGCCATGGATAGGATGGCTTTGTCGGCAAGGGCGGCTCACCGGATTCTTAAAGTCGCGCGTACTTTGGCAGATTTACAGGAAAGTGAGAGTATTCAAATGCTTCATTTAAGTGAAGCTTTGGCTTACCGGGGTTTGGATAGAAAGTCTGGTAGCTGAGTGCTATGTAAAGAAAAGTCTTTAAAGCTTATGGCGTACAGCTGTGACTTCCATCGCTTTATGAAATTGGCTAAGATGATGGCCTAAACTTACGCATCATAAATAAATAGCCACTTTTGAATGCGTGGTGAAGTGAGCGAAACTGCTGAAGGGAAGTTGAGGAATAGCTAATGATAAAAGCTGCGTTTCTAGTTTATGACCGCGCACTCTTTTCAGGGATAACCAGGCCCTATGAAATTCTGAAGGCCGCTAATGCAATGGCGCGCATGGCGCGGGAATCCAGGCCGCTTGAGCTGCATATGGTTAAGCTCGAAGATAAACAGCCTCAGGTTGCTGGCGATATTCCTTTAAATATCGAAGAGCGTATTGAATCTCTTGGTCATATGGACTGGATCTTTATTCCACCAAATTGGAGAGATCCGGTACATTTATTGAAACGTTATCCCAAGTTGCCAGAGATGTTAAGGCAGCGCTATGAGGAAGGGACTAACTTTATTGCCACAGGGGCCGGTGCCTATTTCTTGGCAGAAGCAGGCCTTTTAGACAAGACCCCTGCTACGACTCACTGGTTCTTTTTTGATAAATTTGAAAAGCGTTACCCTCACGTTGAACTAAAACGCCAGCACTTCATTACTTATGGTAACCGAATTTATTGTGCTGGCAGTATCAACGCGCTGTCAGACTTGGTCTTTCACTTGATTGGCCAGGCCTTTGGTTTGGAAAAACGTCAGTTAGCGGAGCGCCATTTTGCCCATGAAGTAGGCAGCAGCTACGACTTGCCTATGTTTTCAGTCGGACGAGCCGCGCATGCAGATGAAGATATTATCGAGATTCAGGCGTGGTTAAAGTCCTCGTGTCATGAAGATATTGATATTCCCCAGATGGCCGAAAGAGCAGGCATGCCAGTACGAACGTTTACACGTCGTTTCAGGCAAGCATTAGGCATGACACCGAATCAGTACCTTCAGGACTTACGCATTGAAAATGGCCGTGACTTATTGAAATCAACCGATCTAAGCATTCAGGATGTGGCTGAAAACGTTGGCTATAAAGATACGGCTTACTTTTCTCGGGTGTTTAAAACCAAGGTAGGGCTGACGCCAAGTGATTATAAGAAAATGGTGCGTCCAAAACTCTTCCAGTTAGATTAAAGAGTAATAATTTGGGACAAAAAAAGAGGAGCCTGTTTAGGGCTCCTATAATAGGGGTTTCTTCAAGGAAGACAGAATCACGATCGCTTCTTCGTGATCTGTAATAACAGTATAAGACTAAAATTTCCGTAATGTGGTTAAAAAGTGAGCTATATTTGTAATGATTCGTTATAACATGCTATCGCATGCCAAGAATTACTTACATAGCAGTCCTTTCACAACATTTAGCCTTGCTGTCGTAAGTTCAGACAATGGAAATGTAACTTGGTTCAAAAAAATAATAATACTTGATGAATCTTTTCAGATTTACGTGGTCTATTAGCATTCATCCCCTTACAAAAGGAAGACTAAACCGAGATGTCTCAGGCACCCAAAAAAGTCCTTTTTCTGTGTACCGGTAACTCTTGTCGAAGCCAAATGGCCGAAGCCTGGGTAAATACGATCAGAAATAAAGAGTGGCAAGCATACTCTGCAGGCATAGAAACCCACGGTATGAACCCTAATGCTGTTTCAGTGATGGGGGAACTTGGGGTAGATATGAGCAAACATTATTCTAAGCATATTGAAGAGCTCGAAGCGCAACAGTTCGATTTGATCGTGACAGTTTGCGGTCATGCTGCTGAACATTGCCCAAACTTATCGGAGTTCAAAGAGATTAAGCATGTTCCTTTTGATGACCCGCCATCGTTAGCGAAACTAGCTGCTAATCAGGAAGATGAGTTGGAGAGTTATAGGCGTGTGCGAGATGAAATCAGGGCTTTTGTTGAGTCGTCTAGCTTTTCTAGCTAAAGCGGCTTGAGATACCTTGATCTTTGCTCCATGCAGTCCTATTATGCGCGCTTTTTAATCAATACTAAGCTTCTTTAATAAACTGCATTTGCACTGACGTAACAAGGCTCAACATAATGACCGAAGAACATCAGGATTCCGCACAGACGGACGAAACTGACTCAAAAGAGACGAATACCAAAGGTCCTAAAATTGAAGTGGCTAACCTCAAGAAAAGGCCGATTAGAAGCTTCGTTGTTCGCAGTGGAAGGATGACCGCAGGCCAGCAAAGAGGCTTTGAAGAGTGTTGGTCAACGATGGGCTTGGAGTTAGCGAAAGCGCCTTCTGATGTTCGTGAGAGTTTTCCTCTTGCGCAACCTTTAGTGGTAGAAATTGGTTTTGGCATGGGTGCATCACTAAGTGAAATGGCTCATCAGGCGCCTAATGAGAACTATTTGGGGATTGAAGTTCATCGTCCCGGAGTTGGTGCGCTCCTAAATCAGGCGGGTGATCTAGGCTTGGAAAACTTACGAGTATTCTGCGCCGACGCCAACGAAGTGCTGGCACGGAATATTGCTGATGATTCCGTTAGTCGCCTACAGCTTTTCTTTCCCGACCCATGGCATAAAGCACGCCATAATAAACGTCGCCTTGTACAGAGCGAGTTTGCTGAGCGAATCAGGTCAAAGCTTGAAATCGGAGGTGTCTTCCATATGGCAACAGACTGGGAGCCTTACGCAGAACATATGATGGAAGTGATGGAAGCCGCGCCAGGCTATGAAAACGTGGCCGGAGCCGGGCAATACTCTGAACGCCCTGAAAACCGCCCCTTAACTAAGTTTGAAAAGCGCGGTCAGCGTTTAGGGCATGGTGTTTGGGATTTGCTCTACCGACGTATTGCTTAAATACATAGAGTCTTCATAAGAAGCAATAATAGCTAAAACAAGGTTTGTATGTATGTCAGGGCACGATAACTCGAAAAGCACTGAAGGTGTTGTTGCTGAGATAGCGCCAAAAGAGTGCCGTGACCGTTTGAGAGCCGATATTGCCAACTGCGAGCTTCTGGGTGAAACCCAGGATGCCAAGAAAATATTGCTTTATCATCACCGCCAATCTTCGGTGCTAATGAATGAAATTGGCCGTTTGCGAGAAGAGTCCTTCCGCTTGGTGGGCGAAGGAACAGGGCGTGAACGTGATCTCGATGAGTACGATGCCCACTATATGCACATCGTCCTTTGGGATGAAGAGCAAGGTGAGGTGGTCGGCGCGTATCGCCTAAGAGGTACTGATCAGCTCGATGTACAGGAAGATTCTGATCGGCTGATTGTTAATTCTCCTCTTTATACTGCGAGCTTATTCGACTACTTACCAGCATCGCGTAGCATTCTAGAGCATGGGTTGGAGCTGGGCCGAAGTTTTGTTCAGCCACAATACTGGGGTTCCAAAAGCCTGGAATATTTGTGGTATGGCATCGCAGCCTTTCTTAGGCTACACCCTCAATACCGTTACTTGTTCGGCGCAGTAAGTATTAGCAATACCTTATCTGCACCAGCTAAAGACTTACTTATCTATTTCTATCAGCACTACTATGGAACTGAGACAAAGTATCTAGTCTGTCATCACCCATACCAGCTAAGTGAGGCTTCAAAAAAGCACCTAGATCAATTTTTTGAAGGTTTAGATCTAAAGGAAGGCTTCATTAAGCTCAAGAAACAGCTAAGGTATCTTGGCTTCGCTGTTCCTGTTTTATACAAACAGTATGCAGAATTGTCAGAACCAGGCGGGACGCGCTTTTTAGGCTTCAATATCGACTCGGACTTTAGTGATTGCGTTGACGGCTTTGTCGTGGTCGATATTGATCAAATGTCAGGACAAAAACGAAAACGCTATGGTTTGCTGACGCATCGGCTTGTTTCATCTTAGTATTATTGTTTGTTTGGGTCTCATTGCTCAGCACTTAAGACGCTCAACGAGCTTGCTTAGATAAGGACAAAACAGTCAGTTTGAGCAATAGTTCAATGCTCGCAACCACCTAAAGACCTTTTTAGGTCTCGATATATCTGGCTACAGACCTTTTAAGTATGCGGAGATCTTCATTGACTCTTCTACACTCATATTCTCGAAAGTCGTCATCTTACTAGCATCACTTCCCACCCTAACTTTATGAGATACCTGCCAAGCACTTAGTTTAGTGCCCTTATTAGGCGGAACAGCCCTTAGAAATTTTCCTAAGCCTGTTGAGTTATGACACTCAGAGCAATGGTGTTCGAATAGGTCTTTTCCTGACGCTAGGTCTGGGTGGTTGTGCTGGTCATTGCCACACCCAACTAAGAAGATACATAACAAGGTGATTGTATAAACGATAGGCATATTTAATATCCTTTCATGTTCTAAACCGGACAATTAACGTATTGAATTAGCAAATAATTCCTTGTACTGATCCATTTAAGCATTACAAAAATAAAT
>NZ_LWFZ01000961.1:0-4131 GCF_001635225.1 Oleiphilus sp. HI0086 | reverse complement strand
CTTGGCAAGACAAGGTAAGCAATAAGGCTGGCCAAGATAATCCAACCGTAATGCTGTTGTTTTATCGAAGTCATTTGCAAAGCGCTAATACCACGATGTTCGATGCGCTAATTAGTGTCTTGGAACAGCATCAGCTTTCTGTGTTACCCGTTGCGATTAGTTCGCTAAAAGACCCGTCATCACTCTCCTTGGTTAACGCATTAATCGACCAGGCAAATGTACAGTTGGTACTGAATGCGACTGGGTTTGCAACCAATACCGTGGCGAGCCCCGATCTTAGTTCTGAGCCAAGTACTTTCCAATCGCCCTTTGAGAAAGACCTTGTTGTTTTGCAGTTGGTATTGTCAGGTAGTACAGAAGAAGACTGGTTAGCGCATAGCCAAGGCTTGAGAAGCCGAGATTTAGCGATGCAAGTCGTGCTTCCTGAAATGGATGGTAGGATTGCAACCCGTGCACTTAGTTTTAAGAGCGAGAGTTTCTACGACGAGCATGCCCAGTCGAGTATCGTTCAATATGAATTAAATGCTGAACGGGCACATTTCGTAGCGGAATTAGCATGGCGATATTGCCGACTTGCGGTGAAGCCAAATTCAGAAAAACGCATCGGGATGATACTCGCGAATTATCCGACGAAGGATGGCCGGATAGGGAATGGCGTTGGGTTAGACACACCCAATTCAGCCTGCCAAATTCTGAGTGCCTTGGCCGATGCTGGTTACCCCGTTAGCGATATTCCCGAATCGGGAAATGCATTGATCGAAGCATTGCTAACTTCTGTCACCAATAATCCAAATACCTTGCACCATTTGCCATGTTGGCAAAGTCTTTGTGTCGAGACCTATAAGAAGCTGTTTTCTGCGTTACCCGAATCGTCACAGAAAGCAGTAATAGATCAGTGGGGACAGCCAGAGGACGACAACAAGTTTCGGCAAGGGCGACTGATGATATCGGGTATTCGTTTGGGCGAGATCTTTGTTGGTATTCAACCTGCACGAGGATTCAATATTGATCTGGTCGCAAACTACCATGACCCGGATTTGATCCCACCGCACAACTACTTAGCTTTCTATTTTTGGCTGAGACATGTCTATAAGGTGGAAGCGGTGATTCATGTTGGTAAACATGGCAATCTGGAATGGTTACCCGGAAAAGGCTCGGCCTTATCATCAGAATGTTGGCCTGATATTGCGCTTGGCCCTATGCCGCATTTTTATCCGTTTATTGTGAATGACCCAGGTGAGGGTGCTCAAGCAAAGAGGCGAACCCAAGCGGCCATTATCGATCATCTAATGCCACCCATGACAAGGGCTGAAACCTATGGACCACTAGCCGAGTTAGAGTCGCTAGTCGATGAGTATTACCAGGCAATGGGAATGGACGACAAGCGCGAAGTCTATCTCCGAAAAGCGATTTTGGATCAGGTAAAAGATAGCAATGTGCTAGACGAACTTGGCACTGAAGATACGTCAGATGAAGACGCTGTACTAAATCGGCTCGATGCGTATTTATGTGACATCAAGGAAGCGCAGATACGACATGGTCTGCATATACTAGGGGTGCTGCCAAACAAGGAGAAGCTTTCGGATACGATAGTGGCCTTACTGCGCTTGCCTCGTGGTGGTGAGAAACACAGTCAGGGAATTCTTCATAACCTGGTTCTGGATTTAGATATTAAAGGTGACGATGATCTATTTGATCCACTGTCTGCAGGTGCGGAAGCTTGGGAGGGCACGAGACCTGAATGCTTAGCCGAACTAGATGAAGGACTTTGGCGTACCGAAGCGGATACACGTGAGCGACTAGAACTGCTTGCCAAAAAGCTAGTAGAAACCTATGTCTTGTCTGACGAATCAATTCCGTTGCTTGCGCAATTACCTTCTACACTAGCGCAGCTCAATTATACAAAAGACGTGCTCTTAGCTGCGTTGAGAAAAAGTGCAGAACTGGAGTTGGGCTCAATCATCAAGGGCTTAAGAGGTAAGCGCATTGACCCTGGCCCGAGTGGCGCACCAACGCGAGGAAGATTGGATACCTTGCCGACAGGGCGTAATTTCTTTTCCGTTGATAATCGTGCCATACCGTCCCCGGCGGCGTGGGAAATAGGAAAGCGTTCGGCCCAAGCTTTGATCGAACGTCATCTTCAAGCGCATGGTGATTATCCCAAACAGCTAGGTTTGTCAGTTTGGGGTACGGCAACCATGCGAACCGGTGGCGATGATATCGCTCAGGCTTTTGCTCTGATGGGCGTCGAACCTATTTGGGCGCCGGGATCTAACCGTGTTGTTGATTTTAAAGTGCTGAGCACCCAATTGCTGCAACGACCTCGTGTCGATGTGACCTTGCGGGTCTCGGGCTTTTTCAGAGATGCATTTCCTAACGTCATGAAATTATTTGATGCGGCCGTGCAAACGATTGTCGATATCGAAGAACCTGGAAACGAGAACATCATTCAACAGCATGTGTTAGAGCGTATCGATGAACTAACACTGACGGGGTTAAATGCCGATTTGGCTAGAAGGCAGGCGAGTTATCGTGTGTTTGGTAGTAAGCCCGGCGCTTATGGTGCGGGTCTACAGGGCTTGATAGACGAGCGTTGTTGGGAGCAAAAGAGTGATCTAGCCGATGCCTATCTGAATTGGGGTGGCTATGCCTACGGTAACGAGGCGGGAGACGGTGTCGATGCCAAGGAAGCTTTCCGTTTTCGATTGTCGCAATTAGAGGTGGTTTCGCAAAACCAGGATAATAGAGAGCACGACATCTTGGACTCTGATGATTATTACCAGTTCCAAGGGGGCATGAGCAACGCGGTTGAAGTGTTCTCGGGGGATGCACCAACGATGTATCACAATGACCATTCCAACCCGTCATCTCCTAAGATTAGAACCTTGAAAGAGGAGCTGAACCGGGTTGTCCGTTCGCGAGTGTTAAACCCTAAATGGATTCATGCGATGCGAGAGCATGGTTACAAAGGTGCCTTTGAGATGGGGGCGAGCATTGATTATATGTTCGCCTATGATGCCACCACCAATCTGATTGATGATTATCAATACGAGGCCGTGACTGATACCTTGATACTCGACTCGGATAACCTCAATTTTCTCTTGGAGAACAACCCCTCTGTGCTTGAAGAAATGGCAGAACGCTTATTAGAAGCGACGCAACGTGGGCTTTGGGGTGCTCCTGGCCAGTATCCGGAAAAATTACAGGATGTGCTCTTGGCTTTGGATGAAAAGCAGGAGCAGGCATGATGAGTAGAGTTGACGACCGAATTCTTCATGGGGGAGATCTCGAAACGGCATCAAAATGCTATGGTGTCCCTATAGAAAAGTGGATTGACCTCTCGACGGGCATTAGCCCTATGCATTACCCAGACGTGGATATATCTACAGAGTACTTAACTCGAATGCCATATCAGAAGGATAATTTTCGCAGCGCCGTTCGAGGCTATTACGGGCAGCATGATTTCTTTGCGACAAATGGCTCACAACAAACTATTGCTTCGCTGCCAAAGTGCCTGAAGAATTTTCCGATTGTCTTGCCTGATATCGGTTATCAAGAGCACGCCGAGGCCTGGCGTCAGCATGGGGCGGAGTTGGTTTATTATCCATCGAACAACGTTGATGACGCAAAAAAAGTCATAGAAAAACGGCTTGCATCTGGCGACGCATTTCATTTGCTGGTGATAAATCCAAACAACCCCACATGCATCACTTTCTCACCCGAAACATTGAAGTATTGGTCATCACAACTTACTGAGGGCGCTGCGTTAATCGTGGATGAAGCGTTTGCAGACCTCTGTCCTGAGCAAAGTGTTTTGGGTGCTAATTTTGCAGCGAATATGGTGGTATTAAGATCATTCGGTAAATTCTTTGGCTTACCAGGCTTGAGGCTCGGTTTTGTTTTTGCGGGCCAAACGCTTTTGCATGAGATGAAGGCTTTCATTGGTGTTTGGGATGTCAATGGGCCTGCCCAAGAAATAGCGACTCGAGCGTTTCTTGATGCGCAATGGCAAGCTGACGCGCGCCAGCGATACCTCGACTTGTCTCGAGATAACCAAAAGCTGTGGCAAGGTTTATTTATTCAATTGCGAGAACAAGGGGGCGATGTATCAGAAGCCCACCAATTGTTGTT
>NZ_LWFZ01000960.1:0-3903 GCF_001635225.1 Oleiphilus sp. HI0086 | reverse complement strand
GCGTTATCTACTTGGCTTGCGACAAACAGTTGTAGAACAACAGCTATGGAGCGCGCTCAGCTCAGTCGGCTTAGAAGGGTATGAACATGTTCTATGCCGCAATATGTCAGCAGGTCAGCAGCGTCGCGTAACTCTGGCGCAATTATATCTCTCTGAGGCAAAGATCTGGATTCTTGATGAGATCTTTACTGCCATCGATAAGCAAGGCGTTGCCCAGTTTGAAAATTTGTTGTTAGAAAAAGCAATTAGCGGTGTCACAATCATTCTTACAACACATCATCAGCTTTCTTTACCCGGACTTGAAATACTTCCCATTAAAGGAAGTGTAATATGAGCATGAACTCCAGTACCGGTTTGTGGCCCGTCGCCAAAGCTATTTTAACTAAAGAGTTTCTTACCGCATTTAGGCACAAGCAGGAACTGGCAAACCCACTAGTTTTTTTCGCTATTATTATTGTGTTATTTCCCTTAGGCGTAGACCCTTCACCCGACTTTCTAGGCACGGCATCTGTTGGTTTAGTTTGGGTTGCTGCCTTACTTTCTACAATGCTTTCCTTGGATCGCCTGTTCCAGGCCGACTACGACGACGGTTCACTCGAGCAGCTTGTACTAAGCTCACACCCTTTATATCTGCTGCTGCTAGTTAAAGCCTTTGTTCATTGGTTGCTAATTGCTCTGCCGCTTGTGGTCATGTCGCCGTTACTCGCTGTCATGTTGCATCTTGACCCTCAACACCTGCCAATACTCTTATTGACCTTGATCATGGGGACTCCTGTTATCACCTTAATTGGTGGCATTGGTGCTGCATTGACGGTAAGCTTGCGCTCTGGTGGTGTGCTGGTTTCTCTATTAGTCTTACCACTGACTATACCAGTGCTAATATTTGGTACCGGTACGGTACAGGCCAGTATTGACGGTTTACCAGTTGGCGGGCACCTCGCAATTATCGGTATCATGCTGGTGCTAGCGGTTACACTTTCGCCCTTTGCGTCTGCTGCCGCACTACGGATGAGTGTTTCAAACTAATGAAGCTCGAGTATTTTAATCAATCTATGCTAGTTAAGAAGTAACTCCATGAAATGGACATTTTTTCACAAGCTTGGTTCGCCGAAGTGGTTCTATGATATTTCGAAACAGTACTATCCCTGGTTTCTGATTGCAGCACTTGGCTTAATAACAGCAGGGGTTACATGGGGCCTGGCTTTTGCTCCACCTGATTATCAGCAAGGAAACAGCTTCCGAATTATTTACCTGCATGTGCCAAGCGCGATTCTCGCTCAATCTTGCTACATGATGATGGCTTCAGCTGCTCTAGTATCTCTTGTTTGGCGCATGAAAATTGCTGATATATTTATTTCTTCCGCTGCACCAATTGGTGCGGCATTTACCTTTTTAGCTTTATTCACTGGTGCGGTTTGGGGCAAGCCAACCTGGGGTACATGGTGGGTATGGGATGCACGGCTCACCGCCATGCTTATTTTGCTGTTTCTATACTTTGGTGTGATCTCGATTCAAACCGCTATTGAAGATGCAAATATGGCTGCAAGGGCATCTGCCATTACTGTGCTTGTTGGCGTCGTGAACATCCCGATTATTAAATACTCTGTTGAGTGGTGGAATACCCTGCATCAACCAGCAACCTTTAAATTAACCGAGAAACCAGCAATGGTGCCAGAAATGTGGATACCCTTATTAGTGATGGTCATCGGTATTTACTGCTTTTTCGCGGCACTTGTTATTATCAGAATGCAGAACCAAATATTGCTTCGAGAGCGAAAAACCAGATGGGTTCAGGACATCGTAAAGCAGTCCGGAGTTCGCTAGCGACATGTTTAGTTCAACAAAAATGGTTTTACTTGTTAGGAGGCGTCAGTGAGTTTTGACAGCTTTTCTGAGTTTTTAAATATGGGTGGGCATGGTTTATACGTGTGGCTATGTTACGGTATAGGCTTGCTAGTATTCCTTATCGCCTATGTTCAACCGCTAATGCAACGAAAGTCTATTCTTCGCGAGCTTTCTCAGAGATATCGACGCACGGAACTCAAGAATAAACAAACCGCACAGACTGAGCCTTAGCAGACGATTTGCTAACTATTTTACTAATCTTTCAGTATTGATTTCAGGTGGAAATAATTGATGCACCCTAAGCGCAAACAACGCCTTACACTTATTATTTTTCTTCTCGTTGGGTTTGGGACCGTGATTGGTCTGGCCATGTACGCTTTGACGGAAAATATAAATCTATTTTATAACCCAACACAAATCGCACAAGGAGAGGCCCCAAAGGGCGCTCGTATTCGTGCTGGAGGCATGGTTGTAGAGGGAAGCGTTAAACGTAGCGAAAATAGTTTGGCCACCACCTTCGCGCTAACCGATTATAAAGAAAACGTAGAGGTTTCTTATACAGGAATACTGCCAGACCTCTTTAGAGAAGGACAGGGGATTGTAGCGCTTGGCCGGCTCGATGAGAACAATGTTCTTATAGCCGATGAAGTTCTAGCCAAGCACGATGAGAACTATATGCCGCCCGAAGTTGCTGACGCTTTAGAAAAGTCTGGTGGCACCGCGCCAAAAGGCATTCATACTAAACCCGTCGAAGAAGGACAGCCGTAGATGTTTACACCAGAAATAGGGCATCTTGCACTAGTCATCGCTTTTTCACTAAGCGTTTTATTGGCTGTCGTTCCACTATGGGGAGCTGCTCGCAATAATGCATTGTGCGTCTATCTAGCCCGTCCAATAGCCTGGGGGCAGTTCGTTTTTATGGTACTCAGCTTCACTTGCCTGGGTATTGCGTTTGTCCAAGATAACTTTAGTGTTCAGTACGTAGCCAACCACTCCAATACACTGTTACCACTGCAATATAAGATAAGTGCAATTTGGGGTGGTCATGAAGGGTCTTTATTACTTTGGGCATTGATTCTTTCCGGCTGGATTGCGGCTGTTGTGTTATTTTCCAAGCAACTGCCTTCAGATATTCTCGCAAGAGTGTTATCGGTAATGGGGATGATAAGTATCGGTTTTTTATCCTTCATTATTTTGACGTCAAACCCTTTCGACCGTTACTTACCGGAGTTTCCAGCAGAGGGCGCTGATCTAAACCCTCTACTTCAAGACTTTGGACTGATCGTTCATCCGCCAATGCTCTATATGGGCTATGTCGGTTTTTCGGTTGTGTTTGCCTTTGCGATTGCCGCATTGATGAGCGGTCAACTAGATTCAGCTTGGGCTAGATGGTCACGCCCCTGGACTACAGTAGCCTGGGCGTTCCTCACCTTAGGTATTTCCCTGGGTAGCTGGTGGGCATATTATGAACTTGGCTGGGGTGGCTGGTGGTTCTGGGACCCAGTAGAAAACGCTTCCTTTATGCCATGGCTCGTGGGTACCGCTTTAATACACTCCCTGGCTGTAACCGAAAAACGCGGAGTATTTAAGAGCTGGACTGTATTACTCGCGATCTTTGCATTTTCGCTCAGTTTACTCGGGACCTTTCTTGTTCGCTCTGGGGTGCTAACATCTGTTCATGCGTTTGCATCGGACCCTGCTCGCGGTCAATTCGTTCTTGGCTTGCTCGGCATCACAATGGTTTGCTCTCTAACACTTTATGCGCTCAAGGTTCCCGAGGTTCGCAGCAAAGCTCAATTTAGCATGCTATCTAGGGAAACCTTTTTGCTGGTAAACAATCTATTACTGGTCGTTGCATGGGTCACAGTTATGATGGGTACACTCTATCCATTAGTATTAGATTTTATCGGCGCAGGCAAACTATCAATTGGGCCTCCTTACTTTAACGCCGTTTTTGCACCGCTGATGTCCATTTTAGCGATCGTGATGGGTTTTGGTGTTGTCGGGCGTTGGAAAAACACTGAGCTTTCACTTTTGATTAAGCAACTACGCTGGGTT
>NZ_LWFZ01000959.1:0-5140 GCF_001635225.1 Oleiphilus sp. HI0086 | reverse complement strand
GCTTAAGTTAGCTTGATGGAGCCACATCTGTTTTAGGTGTTCAGCGCTAAGCTCGTTTCCGCCAAGTGCTCATTGATCATTTTAGCAACGAGTGGAGATACCTCTTTGAATACTTTTCGCCCTTGCTGAACAAATAGCTTATCACTAAAGCCTTCACTGCCGGGAGCACAACGATTCAGGAATCCAAAATTATTACGAATATTATTGGAGAAGGTTGTCTTTAATTTTGCGCTGACAACTTCGAACGAGTCATCACAAGATACTGTGTCAGCTCTCTCTATCACGATTGCGGTACAGACATCACCAAAGATAAAGTGACTATCTCTATCACGAAAATTTAAATGCGCTGTGCAGATTTCCGGGTTTATTAACAATACAGCCCTGGCAGAACCGCACTGAACAGCATTGAGCGCAGCCTGAAGGCCAAATGTGGCCGATGAGCACGCCACATTCATATCATATGCGAAGCCTTCTACACCAAGTTGGCTTTGAACCTCAATTGAGACAGCTGGATAAGCGCGCTGTAGATTCGAGCAAGCGACGATGACGGCATCGATATCAGCGACGGTTTTGTTTGCATTTTTGAGCGCATCTTTGGCTGCTTTAACGGCCATTTCGCATAAGATACTAGGCTCGTCATTGGAGCGCTCAGGTAGCAATGGGTGCATTATTTCAGGGTCAAGAATGCCAGCCTTATTCATTACGTATCGGCTTTTAATTCCAGAAGCTTTTTCGATAAAAGCGGAAGAAGATTCTTGTAGCGCTTCGAGTTCGCCTGCGGCTATTTTGTCAGCATTTTCACGATTAAAGCTTTGCACATAGGCGTTAAAACTCGCAACAAGCTCATCATTTGAAATAGATTCACTTGGTGTAAACAGCCCAGTACCAGAAATAGCAGCCTTTATCATGGTCACCTCTTTGCTAACGGCAAGCATGACAAGCGTACCGCGTTTAGATTCAAAACCTGCACTAAGTACAAGCCGATAAGTAAGAAAATAGCTGCACAGATTACGTTTTACGAGCTTTAATGACAACCAATATTTGAGCCAACCTTGGTGAGTATTCGGCTACCGCCTAACGCTCTCCCAGAGTTTGTTTAACCTTTTCTCTGAGACAGTCTCACTCGTACCCAATTGCTGTGAATACCAAGACACTCGTTGCTCCTCCAGTAACCAGCGAAATCGCTCCAGGTTTTCGCACTTTAAACCTTGAGCATCCAGCTGTTTTTTTCGAAGTTCGTATTGCTCCCACCATTCGGATAGTAAGGGTACATAGCGCCTTTCATTGGCCATATCTCTTGCCATTTTGTCATAGCGTAGAGAGCAAGCTTGCAAATATCTAGGAAAGCTCTTTAGCGAGGTATAGGGCGTGGATTGCAAAAAGCCATCGTAGACTAAGCAGGTAATCTGGTGTTTAAGGTCAGCCATAGGCATAGCTACTGCCAAGTTCATTTTACCTTTTAGGCGCTTCATTATCTGGTGGTAATGATTAAGTATGTCGAAAACAAGAGCGCTGAACTCTTCGCAGATCTTAAGGAAATCACCCTTACCGCCCTGTAGACAAGCACTAAACTGCTCTGCATTGCGTGGAAGCTCTCCATTAAGGAAGTGCAAACATATTGCCGCAATCAGAAAGTCATCATAAAGTGCGCTGGCTTGCCCGACAGGTGCATAAAGCAAGCCTAGCTTTTGGTAGTTTTTAATCGCTTTTTTGAATTGCGAGCGAATACCTTGGAGCTCAAAGCTTAGTAATCGCGCAATTCCAATTCGCGTAATCGCCTCGGCACCTAGCTTATCATTACAATGAATGAGCCTGATGTGTGCTCCACAATCTTGAAGCGCCGGGTATTGCATCATTTCAATACCCGCTTGTTTTATTATCTGGGATTGTTTGAGCTCGCCAAAGTCCCAGGCAGTAATATCAACTTGTTTTTCAGGTCGGTTCTCTTCCAGTTTTGCGGCGTTTTTTGCCAAATGCTCAACTTTTTGCGAAAGCTTAACGAGGTCCCTACCCTGGTTAATCAGCCGGCCTCGCTCATCCAGCACTTTAATGTTAAAGCGCAGGTGACTGTCTAGTGACTCAAGATTCCAGGCCTCAATAGGAATAGATATGCTGCCTATAATTTTTAGCTCATCACTAAGAATCTCAAGCAAAGGGCGTGAACTAGCTTCAACCTTTGGCAGTATCTTGTCTACAACATCCGGCACAGGAACAAAGTGCTTTCGCAAAGTTCTGGGAAGCGTTTTGATCAGGTGGATGCATTTTTCACGAAGCAAGCCAGGAACTATCTTCTCGAGTTTATCTACAGTTAGCTGTTTTATTGCATTAATTGGCACCGAGATATTTACACCATCATCTTCAGCGCCGGGTTTGAACTGGTAACTCAGAGGAAAGCGTATGCCATTATTTTCAATATGTTCAGGATATAGGCCCGGATCGAATGAATCCGCATTTTCGCTGCGCAGCTGACCTTTTGTAAACCGTATTAGCTTTGAGTCAGCTTCGCTTGCTTTTTTTGCCCACTTTTCAAATGCAGCACCACTCACAATGTGTTCAGGTAAAGCCTTATCGTAAAGTCCGTATATCACCTCATCATCGACCAGGACATCTTTACGACGCGTGCGGTCTTCAATCGATTCCACTTCATCAATAAGCTTTAAGTTATGAGCGATAGCCTTATTTTTGGTGCGAAACTCTCTCTCTATGAGTCCGGTGCGAATAAATATTTCACGGCAAACTCCTGGGTCAATCTGGCTGTAGTTAACTGGGCGCTGAGAGACAATTTCAAGTCCGTATAAGGTCACCTTTTCTTTGGCAATTATTTGTGCCCTTTTGGCTTCCCAATGAGGTTCGGCATAAGAACGTTTTACCAAATGCTTTGCAAGCGGTTCTATCCATGCAGGATCGAGCCTTGCGTTATATCTGGAATAGACTTGTTGAGTTTCCACGATTTCAGCGGCAAATAACCATTTAGGGCGCTTTTTGTTTACGCCAGACCCGGGAAATAAGTGGAAACGTCGATTTCGACACCCTTGATACTCGCGTTTTTCTTCATGTTTACCGATATTGCCAAGCAAGCCGCTCAATAAAGCCTTATGAATAGAGTCATAAGAAGCCTCGCTATCATTTTCCTTGATGCCGATGCTTTTTAAAACGAGTAATAGTTGTCTATGTATCTCGCGCCACTCCCTCATACGCACAGCGGATAGGAAGTTTTTCTGGCAAAAGCGCTTTAATTGATTATTGCTTAGCTCCTGGCGTTTATCTTCAAAGAATTCCCACAACCGCAAAAAAGAAAGGAAATCTGATTCAGGGTCTTTATATTCCGCATGAGCCTGGTCAGCTGCTTGCTGCTTATCTGCAGGGCGCTCACGAGGATCTTGTATGCTTAAGCCGCTAACAATAATCAGCACTTCTTTTACTGCGTTTAAGTCCTGAGCGCTAAGCAGCATGCGTCCTAAACGAGGGTCTGTGGGAAGCGTCGCAAGTTTCTTGCCCAACGCTGTTAAGCGGTTGTTTTCATCGACGGCCTGCAACTCAAATAGTAGTTTATAGCCATCATTTAAAAGACGAGAGTCAGGTGGATCAATAAACTGAAAGTCTTTCACTGCCCCGAGTCCGGAGTCGATCATTTTAAGAATAACAGCCGCTAGATTGGTGCGCTGTATTTCCGGATCGGTAAACTCAGGTCGTGAAATAAAGTCGTCTTCACTGTAAAGTCGATAACAAATACCTTCAGCAATCCGCCCACAACGACCCTTTCGTTGATTTGCACTCGCTTGGGAGATTGACTCGATAGGCAAACGCTGTAATTTTGAGCGATACGAATAGCGGGAAATCCGCACGGTACCGGGGTCAATTACATAGCGGATACCAGGCACTGTAATTGAGGTCTCAGCGACATTAGTAGAAAGGATGATTCGTCTGCCAGAGTGAGGTTGAAACACCCTGCTCTGGTCTTTGGTACTTAACCTGGCATATAAGGGCAGTATCTCGGTGTCACGCCATTCATAATCATTAAGGGTCTTGGCGATCTCTCTGATCTCTCGCTCGCCAGGTAAGAAAACCAAAACATCGCCAACTTGCCAAGAGCGTTGGCGTTCTTCGTCTTGAATCTCCTCGACCACTGTAGCTATCTGCTCACCAAGAGATAACTCTTGTACATCTGCACCAATAGATGGGCGGTAATTCACGTCAACCGGATAACTTCGCCCTGAAACAGAAAATATTGGCGCGCCAGTAAAGAACTCCGAGAACCGGTCTACGTCGATCGTGGCAGAGGTAATAATGAGTTTTAATTCAGGTCTTTTCAGCAGAACGCGTTTTAAGTAACCGAGTAAGAAATCAATATTTAAACTACGCTCATGCGCCTCATCAATAATAATAACTTCATAACGATTTAAGTAACGGTCAAACTTGATTTCATTTAAGAGAATACCATCCGTCATGACCTTTATTAGCGTACTATCACTAACTTGATCGGTAAAACGAACTTGATAGCCAACCAGATCACCAAGCGGGGAATTTAGCTCTTCCGCTAATCTCGTCGAAACGGTGCGTGCAGCGAGACGCCTTGGCTGAGTGTGGCCGATAAGGCCCTTCCTTCCAAGCCCCGCTTGAAGACAGGCTTTTGGCAGCTGAGTCGTTTTACCTGATCCGGTTTCACCAGCAACAATTACAACCTGGTTATCCTTTATTGCCTTGCTAATGTCGTCAACTTTTTGGGAGACAGGTAGCTGAGGCGGGTATTTGATTGAAACCGGACGGTTTATTTTTTTACTTAGACGATCTTTAGATTCCTCAATTTCTTGAGTTAGCTTTTCAAGCTTTTCCTCTAGGGCGTTATCATCACCGTGTGATGAGAGTTGCTTGAGTCGTTTTTTAAAGTGACTTTGATCTTTGTAAGAACAGCTGGATATGGCCTGCTGAAGCTTTCTGACATCTAAGGGCATTAGATAAAACCTGGTTCAAAATAACAAAAAATAATAAAGCTAAGTTTTTGATTCGTACGGATTCTAGCCTATTCTAAATAGACGAACCTTAAAACTATTCTGTCAAAATTAGTTGTAAAGAAAATTAATTCAAAACTATAGAAGCTAAGAAGTTATGCGCGTACTTGAAAACATTACCTATGACGAAT
>NZ_LWFZ01000958.1:0-5182 GCF_001635225.1 Oleiphilus sp. HI0086 | reverse complement strand
ATATAGTCGGACTCAGCGTCATCGCCGCGCAAGCGGGGATCCATTGTCTAGTTTTATATTCAGTCTGTTCTTAGTATTCATCA
Source organism: Oleiphilus sp. HI0086 (assembly GCF_001635225.1). Taxonomy (NCBI): domain Bacteria; kingdom Pseudomonadati; phylum Pseudomonadota; class Gammaproteobacteria; order Oceanospirillales; family Oleiphilaceae; genus Oleiphilus; species Oleiphilus sp. HI0086. The sequence goes on along the minus strand of NZ_LWFZ01000958.1, from coordinate 5,099 downwards.
ACCTATGTGGCTTAGCTCTAAAACAATAGATTCCCGCCTACGCGGGAATGACCTGGTAGTTTTTGCTTTACATCTTATAGACGCGCTACGCCAAAAGAGCTGGGTCTTAGTTCACGCATATTGGCTTCCTCACAAATATCTAAGAGGAATGCCAACACCTTGCGCGTGTCGCGCGGATCGATTAATCCGTCATCCCATAGGCGAGCGGTGCCAAACAAGGCTGTTGAACCCTCGTCCAATTTATCTGCAGTCGCTTTCTCGATAACATCGAGCATGGCTGGATCAGCTTCTTTACCCATTTTTGCATGTTTTGCTTCTGTGACGATTCGCAATACCTTACCGGCCTGTGCGCCGCCCATAACGGCTGTTTTGCTGTTCGGCCAAGCGAAGATGAAGCGAGGGTCAAGACCTCGACCACACATGGCATAGTTACCCGCGCCATAGGAACCGCCAACGACGATAGTGAGCTTAGCTACAGTGGTATTTGCTACCGCTTGTAGCATTTTAGAACCATGCTTAATGACACCGTGTTGCTCTGAGTGCGTGCCAACCATAAAACCGGTGGTATTATGGAAGAACAATAAACTGGTGTTGGACTGTTCACATAGTTGGATGAACTGAGCCGCTTTGGCAGCGCCCTCGGGCGTGATCGGGCCATTGTTACCAATGATGCCGCAAGCATGACCTTGAATTTTCAAAAAGCCACAAACGGTTTGTTTGTCGAATTCTGGTTTGAAGTCAACAAAATCGGACGAGTCAGCAATACGGGCAATGATTTCGCGGACATCGTAGGGGTGCTTGCTGTCTGCTGGTACAACGCCAATTAGCTCTTCTGGGCCGAAAAGAGGTTCTTGCCACTCTTTAGATGGCTTAGCTGGAAGCTGCTCATTCCAAGGAACGCTCTTCATTAAGTCACGAATCATCCGAATGCCGTCGGCATCGTCTTCTGCGAGGAATTCAGCAGTACCGGCAACTTGCGCATGCATTTCTGCGCCGCCTAACTCTTCATCGCTTGCGATCTCTCCGGTAGCGGCTTTAAGTAGTGGAGGGCCAGCCAAGAACATTTTGGTTTTGTCTTTCACTACGACCGTGTAATCCGATAAGCCAGGCTGATAGGCGCCACCAGCCGTTGCGTTACCATGTACCACTGTGAATTGTGGAATACCTTGCGCTGACAAGCGTGCTTGATTTGCGAAGCCGCGAGCACCTTGCACAAATATGTCGGTTGCGTAGTTCAAGTTAGCGCCGCCGCTTTCTGCCAGTGTCACGATAGGCAGCTTATTCAGTTTGGCGATTTCCTGTAAACGTAGCGTCTTGTCTAGACCAGCAGGAGAAATCGTTCCGCCTTTGATGGCGCTGTTACTGGCGATGATCATGCTGCGAATGCCTGCAACATACCCAATGCCCGCGATAATGCCGCCACCGGCCATGGAACCATCTTTATCATCGTGCATCTTGTAGCCAGCGAGACTGCTCACTTCAAGGAAAGGAGCGCCACGATCCAACAGCATATTGATACGTTCACGCGGTAACAATTTACCGCGCTTTATGAACTTTTCCTTCGCTTGATTTTCTTTTTCTACGACTTTATTTTCAACGTTACGAAACTCGTTAATATAGCCTTGCATGGCTTCGGCATTTGCCTGGAACTCTTCAGACGAAGTTTCGATGCTTGTCTCTAATATACTCATTTAAGTATCCGTATTATTTTGATGCCATTCCCGAAATATTTAATCGGGTAGCATGTTTATTCATGCCCCGCTATCGTTATGGATTCCGGCTTAGACACTGCCGGAATGACGAGAGAGGGGGATTTATTCTTCTTCCTCTTGGAAAATTTTGGGAAGCTCTGCGCGATGGAAGCCATCATAAGACTCAGAGTTATTCGCTCTGGGTAGCGGTGCAACGCGGCCTCCTTGTGAGGCGGCACCATCAATACGAATACAGTCACCACTAATAAAATTTGCCCCTTCACTTAGCAAAAAGCAGATCACGGAGCTTATTTCCGCTTCGGTTCCCATACGTTTCAATGGAATAGCATCTTTTAAACCTAGAATCCAAGGCTTCATGGCTGGAGGATAAGTATCCATGCCGCTGGTGATCACCCAGCCCGGTGCGACAGCATTAACACGAACGCCTGACGCTGCCCATTCAACGGCAGCCGTTTGAGTGAAGTTCACCATGCCTGCGCGGGCTGCACCGGAGTGCCCCATGCCTGGCATACCACCCCACATATCAGCGACGATATTGACAATTGATCCGCCGTGCTTACTCATACTTTGCAGATACACTTCTTTAGCCATCAAGAAGCCGCCGGTTAGATTGGTGCGTACCACCGTTTCCCAACCTTTCTGGTTAATACCGGTAAGTGGGGCAGGGAACTGACCGCCTGCATTGTTCACTAAACCCGATATCACAGGGTGTTTCTTAACGATTTCATTAACCGTTTCTTTGACGATATCTTCTTCGCGAATATCGCAAGAAAAACCTTCAGCACTGCCACCATCTTCGATGATTTCAGCAACCACAGCATCCAGCTTTTCTTGCTTACGACCAATAATGATGACATGCGCGCCAAGCCCTGCTAGCTCATGAGCGGTACAACGGCCAATGCCGCTGCCGCCGCCCGTTACGATAAATACTTTGTCTTGGTATAGGTCATCTCTGAAGATTGATTGATAAGGGTGACTCATGATTTATCTTACCTACAGTTTATTGGCCAAGGCCTGAGGAACAGGGATGGCAGCTTGTAATAATTGTTGTGCGAAAGCTTTGCCTTGAGGGTCAATGCGCAAGCTAGCAACGCCACCTCCACCTAGGCTGTTTTCGAGTAAAAAGTTCACGGCATTGATGCCGGGAAGGTCCCAACGATTGACCTTGCCATGTTCTGGGTCAAGCGTATGTGACATGTATTCAGCAACGAAGTCTTCAGTTAAAGCTTCACGAATATAGGGCAGGTATTCCTCAGAGCGCGCGATGACACCGATATTGGAATGATTGCCCTTGTCGCCACTTCGAGCCCAAGCAAGTTTGATTAACGGAACGTAGCTATTACAGTTTTCGCCTAAAGTTGTTTTATTCTGAGTCGCTTCAGCTCCTACGAAAGACGTTTCGCTATCAATTGATACAGGAATGGACTCTTCACCGAGTTTGACGCTCACATCCAAGTCGGCTTTAGGCACAAGGCAGGAGAATAAACGGATCTTAGGCCATACCGTTGGCCGACCACCAACGATACCGGTGATGCCCGGCGCCATGCCTGTTGCAGCCTGTGCGATCTCTTTGGAAAATAAAACCAGAGACTTCTTATCAGGGCTAGCAACAGATATTTTTACCACGATCTCACGGCACTGGTCAGATGCGCCTTGTTCACCGTAAGTGGTTTCGGTGCCCAGTAACTCAATGCTTTTTTCCGAATAGGCCTTCAAGCCCTTAGCCTCGATCATATGGCTAGTCTTTTCAAGAATCGCTTCAGCCACGGCTTGGGCTTTCGCTTTTGCGTTGATTCCGGCTAACAAGAAGGTGACGGTGCACTTGAAACCGTCTCGCCAGGTTGCTGATACCTTGTATTGATCGCTCGGTGCTCGGCCTAGTGCGCCTGACACTTGGACGATATTGGCGCCGTCTTGCTTTAATCTGACTTGTGTAAAGTCGCAAGTAACGTCGGGTAATAGGTAAGCGTTAGGGTCACCGATCTCATAAACCAATTGCTCTGCAACGGTTGCTTCAGAAACTAAACCACCTGTATCTTTTGGCTTGGTGACAAAGAAGGAACTATCGTCCTTAATTTCAACAATAGGGAAGCCCATATCAGCAAAATCATCTTTAACGAGTTCCCAATCAGTGAAATTGCCACCGGTACAGTGGGCACCACATTCGATGATATGACCGGCCAAGCTGCCTTGTGCCAGTTTGTCGTAGTCATTCCAGGCCCAGCCAAACTCATGAACCATCGCACCCAACACGACGGCACTATCGACAACACGACCTGTGACAACGATATCAGCATCAGAATCTAGCGCGACGGCTATACCGGGCGCTCCTAAATAGGCATTCATGCTAACAAACATTGGTGGCATATCTGCACCGGTAAACATTTCTTTAACGCCTTGCTTGGCATAGTGAGACTTTTTCGGTAGTACGTTGTCGCCATCGACCATGGCAATTTTCAACTCAAGGCCCGTGGATTCAGCTACCTTTTCAAGTGCAGCGACACAGGCTTGCGGGTTAACGCCGCCAGCGTTGCTGATGATTTTGATGCCCTTGGTTTTTATTGTTTTAAGTAAGGGACCCATAGCGGTTTCGACAAAGTCCGAGGCGTAGCCGGCATTGGGGTCTTTCATTTTTTGTCCGGCCATAATAGACATAGTGATCTCGGCTAAATAATCAAAGACAAGGTAATCAATATTACCTTTCTCAACTAGCTGAGCTGCTGCGGTTTCTGTATCGCCCCAAAATGCTGAGGCGCAGCCAATGCGTATGCTGCTTCTTGCCATGATGTTTACCTGTTTCACTAATTAAACGTCTGTTGTTCTAATCATTTGGAACGCTATCACCAAGTCAACTTTACCAAGCAAGCGCTTGGTTTGTAAACCCTGTATTTTGCGTTATGATGTTTATCTGAAATAATGCTCAAGCAAGCACTTGGTCAAATAGCCCGAACTTCCTTGTGTGTAGGCTATTCTGTCTTTTTGTAATAGGTGTAAAAAATTATGAATGGTAAAGAGTTAATAAAAGAAGGTCTGATGACAGATCCAAAAAGTGCTAAAGGCAGATTACTAATTGAGGCTGCTAGACTATTTCGAGTGAAAGGCTATGAACGCACGACAGTGAGAGACCTTGCGGCGGCCGTGGGTATTCAATCAGGCAGTATTTTTCACCATTTCAAAACCAAAGAAGAGATACTTAAAGCAGTGATGGAAGAGGTGATTATCTATAATACGCACCTGATGCGTACCAAACTCGCTGCAGCAAGTTCGGCCAAAGAAGAAGTTCTTGCATTAATTACTTGTGAGATCGAAGCCATCACGGGTGTTACCGGGGATGCGATGTCTGTTCTAGTCTATGAATGGCGTAGCCTAAACGAAGGAAACCAAAGA
>NZ_LWFZ01000957.1:0-5869 GCF_001635225.1 Oleiphilus sp. HI0086 | reverse complement strand
AACACTGGTGTATTTTGCGGTAACGTTTAATTTGCTTATATTCTGAGCGAATAAGATAGAAGATGAATGACTTAGCTAAGTAACTTAATATTCTTCATTAAGTTAAAGAAGTAAAAAGAATTAAATAAAAAAATATTATAGCTATATGTTATGGAGAGGTTTGTCGAATTGTTTACTTTTTATCCGCTTTGTAATTTGGCGTGTTTAAAAAATAGGCGGCCTCTTGCTTTTGTAACGTTTTGTATCTTAACGCTATTCCTTCTGGCCTCCTGTACCTCTCCATCAATATATCTAGATAAAAACTTTAACCCTCCAGTCTACTTTGGGCAGCATGTTGTACGTAAGGGAGATACCTTATATGCCATCGCATGGCGCTATGGCCGTGAGATGAAGGAGTTGGCGAGAGAGAATGGAATAAAGTCGCCCTATGTGATTGTGCCGGGGCAAAAAATAAATTTAGAACGTCGCAAAAACTCACAGAAATCGAACTTGAAAATATCAAAATCAGGGTCTAAGAGAAGAGGGAATGTAACAGAACGTAAAGAAACTATGCAGAATGGTAAAAGCGTAACAAGAGATAAAAAAACCAAGCACATCAAGAACATAAATTGGCAGTGGCCTCATCTTGGCCCGATACTTGCCATGTATTCTGTAAAAGGTTCTGTAGGAACTTCCCGTTCAAGTGGAATGAGCAAAGGGAAGTCTGCGGGTACGACTCTCAATAAGGGGGTCGATATTACCGGCAATTTGGGTTCGCCAATATATGCGGCCGCTGATGGAGAAGTAGTTTATGCAGGCAATGGCTTGTTAGGCTACGGAAACTTGGTAATTATAAATCATAATGAAACTTACCTCAGCGCTTATGCACATAACCAGCGGATACTAGTTAAAGAAGGACAAAAAATAATAAAAGGTCGCAAGATCGCAGAGATGGGGAGCTCTGACTCAAAACAGGTAATGCTTCATTTTGAAATTCGGCGCAATGGTGAGCCGGTTGACCCAATGAAATATCTGCCTGCGAGATAAAACTATCCTAAAAGGGAAAAATGCCAGTTGCGAGGCTGGTAGCGTATTTATTTAAACAGCTAGGTTGCATCATCAAGGATCTTGATGAGCAAACAATAAAAAGCGAGGCAAGACAGATGTCAGCAGAAAGAGAAGCGTACTTTGACGATGTAGTAGAAATTGATGGCGTTGAATCAGAAGAGACAACGACTGAAAGTTGGGGTTTTGAGGAAGAGGCTGAGACAGTCGTCACTCCGATAACCGCGAAAAAGAAAGCTAAGAAGACAGGCATAGACGGTCGCTCATCAGAAAGTCAGTCATACCGTCAGCTTGATGCGACACAAATGTACTTGAATGAAATCGGATTTTCTCCGCTTTTATCCCCAGAAGAAGAAGTTTATTTTGCTCGCTTGGCGCAGAAAGGTGATGCGGCCGGGCGTAAGAGAATGATTGAAAGTAACTTGCGACTCGTTGTAAAGATCGCACGTCGCTATGTTAATCGTGGTTTGACTCTACTTGACCTGATTGAAGAGGGTAATTTAGGCCTAATTCGCGCAGTTGAGAAATTTGACCCAGAACGTGGTTTCCGCTTCTCTACTTATGCAACATGGTGGATTCGCCAAACTATTGAGCGCGCAATCATGAATCAGACGCGTACAATTCGTCTGCCTATTCACGTAGTAAAAGAGCTGAATTTATATCTGCGTGCTGCACGTGAGTTGACTCAAAAACTTGATCACGAGCCATCGCCAGAAGAAATTGCAGATTTGCTTGATAAGCCTGTTGCTGATGTTAAGCGCATGTTGGGCTTGAACGAGCGTGTTGCCTCTGTTGATATGCCTATCGGCGGCAGTAGCGACAAATCATTACTAGATACAGTTGCTGATGAGTCAGCGTCTGATCCTGCAGAGTTGCTGCAGGATAGTAACCTTAAAGGTAGCATTGATGGCTGGTTGGATCAGTTGTCTGGTAAGCAGCAAGAAGTTCTTTCTCGTCGCTTTGGTCTTCGTGGCTACCGTATGAGCACCTTGGAAGAGGTTGGTAAAGAGATTGGTCTAACTCGCGAGCGAGTTCGTCAGATTCAGGTTGAAGCACTTAAGCGACTCAGAGATATCCTTGAGAAGCAGGGCTTAAATGGCGAAACCTTGTTTAATAGTTGCTTCTAAGCTTCTTATGTATGCCGCAAATTTTGTGCAGGCATCAGAGTAAGTAAAAAATCCCCGCCTTTGGTGGGGATTTTTGCATTTACAGTTTTAAAATTCGCTGCTGCTGAGTCTGGGTCTTAATGTTGAATTCTATGTGGTATAAAACTTTTGCAAACAGTAACTTACTGAACTATTCTAACTAAAAGCTTTAAAAAGGCTGGTGGCGCTCCGATTCAGGGGCTTATTTAGATCTAGGGGCAGGTATTTGTTTTCGCTATTTAAAAAGAAATCGAAAGCTCAAGTAGTAGGGCTGGAAGTTCGCTCCAGCGGTATAGCTCTTGCTGTCGCTTCGAAAAATGAAGGCAAAAATGCGCTCATTACATTGTGTGATTATCGTGAGTGCAATGCGGCAGAGCGTGTATCAGTGCTGGAGTCACTTGTTGAAGAGCATGGCCTCGACGGTGCAACTTGTCGCGTCGTTTTGCCGGCAGATCAGTATCGAGTTTACCCTATCGAGAAGCCAAAAGTTGAAGAGAGTGAACTCGTCGATGCCGTTCGCTGGAAGCTAAAAGACCTACTCGACTATGACGTAAACGATGCGGTGCTGGATGTCTATGATTTTCCTCAGGATGCCCTAAAAGGACGTCCGGAACAGGTGAATGTTGTTTCCAGTCGGTCAGCTTTAATCCAGGATACCGTGAATCTCGTCAATAAGTCTGGTTTGGAACTAGAAACAATTGAGATCTCAGAGCTAGCGATTAGGAATATTGCCTTGCGACTAGCAGATGATGATCAAAGACCCGTTGCGGTTTTATATCTTCGTCACGGTGCTGGAATGATTGTGTTGGTTAAAGGTGACACGCTTTACTTTTCCAGGCATTTTGACTTTTCTTTACAAGCGCTGAACGATGTCGCGCAGCAAAACTCGGTTATTCAGCAATTATCTTTAGAAATCCAGCGCTCATTTGATTACTTTGAAAGCCAGATGGCTCAAGTTCCTCCGCAAACGGTTGCACTGATGGGCCCTGCACCCAATATGCCATTAGCAAATATGCTTGGTGGTAGTATTGGCGCCAGAGTCGAACCGCTTGATATGTCCTTGTTTATGCAGGACGAGGCAAATCTGGGCCTTGAAGAAATTCAAGCTTTTGTCGCGCTCGCCAGTGCATTGAGAGAGGGGTAGAGCAATATGCAACAAGTAAACCTCTATACCGACGCTTTCAAACCAAAACGCGTAAAGTTACCACTCGAACAAATTATACTTCTGCCTGTTGTCACCTTGCTCTTGCTCATTGGTGTCAGCTTGTGGCTTAGCCATAGCTTAAAGCAGGAAGCTCAAGAGCTTGAAGTAATCAAATCAAAGAATGAAGAAATGGCAAAGCGCCTTGAAACACTAAGCGTTAAAGCTAAACGCATGAGAAAAGATGAGTCATTAGTCGCCGCTAATCAGCGTTTGCACGCTAAAGCTGAAGCTCGTCAACGAATGATCGAAATGCTAGATACGGTTGTAGTTAAAGATGATGAAGGCTTTTCTAATATTCTGCTCTCACTTGCACGCCAGAACTTAGATAAACTATGGTTGAACTCAATAATTATTGGCTCCTCAGGAAAGGAGATGCATATTGAAGGCATTACCCTGAACGGTGACTTGGTGCCCGAGTATTTGCAAAAGCTTCGTCAGGAAGACAGCCTCCTGGGGCGTACATTTACATTGTTTGAACTTGAAAAACACGAAGGGAAGAGACATTGGTTGAATTTCTCTTTGCGCTCTGAAGAGCACACTGCAGCACCTGAGGTGTTACTTTCTCGTCTTGATAGCAGTGAAGCAATACTCAACTATGCTAAAGACTCGGCTGGTTCTTCTGTAGAACAAGAAGGAGGCCAGAAATGAACCTTGAGAAATGGTACGAACTACGTGATAAAACAGCCGACCTAAGCCTTAGAGAACGGGCAATTATGGCGGGTACTGCTGTGGTGATCATTGCTTTTATTTGGCTGCAGACAGGCTTCGCTGATTATGAAAAAAAGCACAAAGCTAACTTAGCCAACAAAGCATCGTTGACACAAGAAACTGTTGAGCAAAGTAATCGGCTCAGTGAGCTGACTTCAGCTTTGGCTCACGACCCGAATGCAGCACTAAGGCAAGAGCAAGAACAATTAAAAGAGCGCCTGCAGGGCTTACGTTTAAAGATAGGGCAGCGTATGAGTAACCTGGTTGCGCCTGAAGATATGGCAAACCTTATGAAAAAGGTCTTATCTGACTACAAAGGCTTGAGCTTGCTAAGTGCCAAAAATCTACCGGTAGAGCCCTTGAACGTGAGTTTGGGGAGTACCACAGACGAATCAGATAAGACTAATGATAGCGCCATTTCTGCAGAGCCTCAGGCGGTTATATTTACGCATGGCTTTGAAATGGAATTGCGAGGAACTTATTTCCAGACGGTTGAATATTTACAGCAATTAGAAAGCTTGAGCGGCTTTTACTGGAGAATGCTGAGTTATAAAGTTGATCGGTACCCTAATGCGACGATAAAAGTTCAGCTCAGTACTCTGAGCCTGGAAGAGGACTGGATCGGTGTTTAAAACTACAATTTACAAGAGCTCTTTAGTATTAGTGTTTGGCTTATGCTTAAGCGCTTCATTGTCGCTGTCCGCCAAACAAACTTATAGTTTGCCTGGCGGTGAGGTCTTGTCTGACCCAACAGCGCCGTATGGGGAAAAGAGAAAGGCTGCCGCGAAAACCAAGCGCCGTATGCCGAACTTCTCTCTCAACTATATAATGAGCGCAGGGGATAACCGCCGAGCAATGATCAATGGCAAAAAAGTGTATGAAGGAGACTTTGTTTCCGGTGCGAAAGTAAGAAGAATTTCGTCGGAGTCTGTCTCGTTGGTGTATGACGGAAGAGAAGTCGTTTTGCACCTCAATAAAATCAAACAAATTCGAAAATAACTTTAAGCGGGCCTAAGCTAAGGTTTGGTCTGCGATATAAAGCCTATAGCTACATGATTGTGGCAGGCTCAAAAGTACAGAAGTGAGAACAACATGGTAAGGTCAAAAGGCTCGTATCAAGTAACAAAACAAGGTGCCCACAGTTTACTGGCATTTTGTATGTGCTTAATTCTATCTGCCTGTGCGAATAAAAATGCGCTGCTCCAGACACCAACCGCGAACACCACGTCGGCGGTTGATCAGATAAACGATACCTTGGATGAGGCGCTTGATGAGCAGAATGAGCCTTTATCTCCCCATGCGAATGAAGAAGTGCCGCTTGCTGTTGTTGACGCACTAACGCCACAAATTGGTAATTACAATAGTGCAATAGGAAAAATTGAGCCGCGCTTTGATATTGGCGTGAACAATGTTCCGGCACGGGATTTCTTTGCCGGCCTTGTAGACGGTACAAATAAAAATATGGTTGTTCATCCTGATGTTAGTGGCAGTATTAGCTTGCAACTCAGGGATGTAACGGTATCTGAAGTGATGAGCATTGCCAAAGATATCTATGGTTATGAATATGAGGAGTCAGGCCGACTTATAAAGGTCTTCCCTGCCGGGCTTCGTACCCAGATCTTTCAAATAAACTATCTGAATGTAAACCGAAACGGCGATAGTGAGACGCGCGTTAGCTCTGGACAAATTACTCAAAACTCAAGTGGAGGAAGCTCTTCCTCAAGTGACTCCGACTCAGATTCTGGCAGTGCTAGTACGCAAAGCAGCG
>NZ_LWFZ01000956.1:0-2094 GCF_001635225.1 Oleiphilus sp. HI0086 | reverse complement strand
AAGCTCACAGAGAGTTTGGTTGATAGTCTGGAATCTGAAATCCTTTCTAATGCTTTATCTGTAAGTTATGACTCCAACAAAGTGGTTGTGCGTTTCTCTGAGGCGACTACTTTTCCATCAGGGAGTGAAGAGCTAAAAGATGCAATGTTCCCGATTCTTGAAAAAATAGAAGAAGTACTTGCTACTTGCGAGGGTGAAATAACGGTCTCGGGTTATACCGATAATTTGCCGGTTAACTCGGCGCGCTATCGTTCAAATTGGGATTTGTCTGCAGCACGGGCTGTGAGTGTCGTCCATCAACTTATTTTTAATAATAAAGTAGATGCTAACCGCGTTAGTGCAGCGGGCAGAGCAGAAACAAATCCTTTGGCACCTAATGACACCGCAGAGAACCGGGCCAAGAATCGACGGGTCGAAATAAGCGTGTTTGACCCGGTTTGTGAGGAGTCTGACTGGGACTTCTAAAATGTATCTTTCTTGGAAGGCACTAGCTCGCTATAATGGCGGCCTTTTAGTCTGTAACAAATATTTAGAAGGTGTCGTAGCGTGAGTGGACCAAGTCAACCGAAAGTCGAAGATGAGCAGTGGAGTGATGAGCGAATTCAGGGGTTTTTATCTTTAAAGCCTTTGGATGGTAGCGATCCGGATTATCACGTACTAATTCAAGCCTACCAACATATGACTCCTGATTTCTTTCAGCGTTTTATTGCAATGTTTGCTGAATCTGGCAGGAATATTAATGCTTTATCTCTAAGCGGTGAGACAATATTTGATCGCGTGTCGGAGCATGCTAAGTCTCAAGCATACAGTGATGTATTGAAATCAAATGCTGCGCTGAAGTCTAGCGAGCTATAAGCTTCTGATTCCTGATATAAGGCTGATGGCTCTATGAATGACGATATTGCCTTTCGCTTTGGCGGTATTGCTCGCCTGTATGGTTTGCCAACGCTAGAGCGTTTTCAGCATAGTCATATTGCCGTGATTGGTATTGGCGGTGTCGGTTCCTGGGCCGCCGAAGCCTTAGCTCGATCGGGTATTGGTGAAGTTACCCTATTTGATCTGGATGATATTTGCGTTTCGAATATCAACAGGCAAATCCATGCATTGCAAGACACGGTTGGGGCGATGAAGGTGGAGGCTATGGCTGCTCGAATGCAGCAGATTAATCCGCAGATCAAAGTACATGCAAACCACACCTTTATTACGCCTGCAAATGTAGAAACTTTGCTGCACAAAGGCTTTGACTATGTCTTTGATGCGACCGATAGTGTCAAAGCAAAGACTGCCATTATTGCTCATTGTTCGCGACATAAGATTAAGTTGATCTGCTCGGGAGGCGCCGGTGGCCAAGTTGATCCGAGTCAGATTCAAATTGCTGACTTAAATCGTACTATCCAGGACCCATTGCTTGCCAAGATACGCAATAATCTTCGTCGCATGCATGGCTTTTCCCGAAACCCCAAACGCAAATATCGGATTGACTGTGTATATTCGACTGAGCAATTAGTTTACGCACACAGTGATGGCGCAGTATGTCACGAAAAGCCAGCCGAAGGCGGTCCGGTAAAACTGGATTGTGCCTCGGGCTTTGGTGCGGCAACTCACATAACGGCAACATTCGCCTTTATGGCGGTATCTCAAATTCTAAAGAAACTCGCAATCCTGGCAGAATGATCTTTAATTGTAAGACGTCCCTTAAAAGGGTGTTGTAACGAGTTAAAGTGCTTCCCCATAGATGTATGTTGCGGGTGGGCCGATTTCAAAGAAAAGAATCCGTTTCTATGGTTGAGCTGCAGCTTATTTTACTGGCGAGTATTGGTGTTATTTCCCTTATTTGTCAATGGATTGCCTGGCGTTTACGTTTGCCGGCAATTTTATTTCTCTTACTTGCAGGAATTCTTATCGGGCCTGGTTTAGGTATTCTGGAGCCGGATGCCTTGTTTGGTGAAATGCTATTCCCGATTGTATCGCTGGCCGTTGCCGTGATTCTGTTTGAGGGTAGCCTTCTCTTAAATTTCAGGAGCTACGTGAACACGGCAAGATGGTTCGCAACCTTCTAATGTCTGGTGTAGTTGTTACTTGGTCTATCGGAAC
>NZ_LWFZ01000955.1:0-642 GCF_001635225.1 Oleiphilus sp. HI0086 | reverse complement strand
GCTTTTTACTGTCTTCGGTCTTGCCTTGCGCTTTACCGTTGCCGACACGGGTATTGGTTTCTTCGTCGATATACGAAGCGCCAAACTTAATGCCCCAACCGCCGACCCACTCGACGTTGCCGCTCAATTCAAGGTTGATGGCCGGGTCTACACCGCTGGTGTCGTTGGCAAGAGTACCTTCACCGGCTTTGAACTCGTATAGGGCAATCACATCATCTTCATAGCGGCCACCTGAGTTGGCAACGATGCCGTCACCCACCAATACAAGCGCTTTACTGGTAATCAGTGTTTCGTCAATCGCGGCGGCAGTGATCGAATTAGAAAAGGCTTCGATCGCTGTTCTCATTTCAGTTGATGAGGCTTCACAACCAACTTCCCAGCAGTTATGAAACTCATTGAGTAAGCGTTGTACTAGTCGGGAGTTACCGGGGGTTTCCAGGCTAATTCGACTCTGAGCAGCCAGGTAAGAGGTGTCAACATCGGAGCTGCCAATAAAAGGAGTTTGCTGGCCTTCGACATGACAGTCACTGCAATACTCTGTGAGTAGAGGGTAGACAGTGCTTGAGTAGCTTAAAGTATCCTCAGGGAAGGACTTACTGCTCCCAGGGTCTTTGATTTGTGGAGAGCGTAGGATGATTTCAT
>NZ_LWFZ01000954.1:0-1370 GCF_001635225.1 Oleiphilus sp. HI0086 | reverse complement strand
AATGTGATTGTTGGTCCTGAGCTGTCTGATACGTTTACAGTTCGGGAAACAGTGGCTGCAGCATTGCCAGCGGCGTCACTCACGTCATAGTTAAGTGTGTAGCTTCCAGGGGTACTGGTGTCAACGAAACCACTAGGGATTATATTGGATGAAATGTCGCCATCTATATTATCCGAAGCGCTTGCCCCCGCATCTGTATAAATACTGTCAATATCAACACTTACAAAACTATCTCCGATAAGTGTAATGACGGGGTCAGTAAAGTCATTCACGTTAACCGTACGTGTTTGTTGAGGTGCAGGATTTCCATTGGAGTCACTGACATCATAGGTAATGATATAAGTGCCAGCAACGCTAGAGTCGACCATTGTGCCGCCAACTATAATGCCTGCAGATAGGTCTCCGTCAAGTGCGTCATTCGCAGTCGCACCAGCATCGGTATAAGGGGTATTTAGCTCATGGTTAAGTGGGCTGCTACCTAACACGGTGATGCTAGGAGCGCCGGTATCCTGAACATTGACCGTTCGATTAACGGTGTTGGCAGGGTTACCCGATGAGTCGTTCACGTTGTAGCTCAGTACATAGCTACCAACAACTGCAGCATTGACCGTACCACTGACACCGATATTTGAAGATACATCTCCGTCGACATTATCTAGCGCTGTCGCACCCGGGTCGGTGAAGATTGTATTCACCTCATGATCGATCGGGTTGTTTCCGATCAGTGTAATAACAGGGCCGCTCGCATCAGCAACATTAACTGTTCGTGTGACGGGGATTGCATCGTTGCCAGCCGCATCACTTACGTTATACACAAGTGTATAGCTGCCAATTGTACCGGTATCAACAGCGCCACTCTGAATAATGCTTGCTGAAATATCGCCATCAATATTGTCCGACGCACTCGCACCCGCATCATTGTAGACACTACCTAGAGCGATATTAATGCTGCTGTCACCATTAAGTGTAATGACAGGGGCGGTAAAGTCGTTCACATTTACCGTGCGCGTTTGCTGTACGGCAGGGTTACCGTTGGAGTCACTGACATCATAGGTAATGACATAAGTACCAGCAACGCTAGAGTCGACCATTGTGCCGCCAACTATAATGCCTGCAGATAGGTCTCCGTCAAGTGCGTCATTCGCAGTCGCACCAGCATCGGTATAAGGGGTATTTAGCTCATGGTTAAGTGGGCTGCTACCTAGTAGAGTGATGCTAGGTGCGCCAGTATCTTGAACGTTAATTGTTCGGGTAACGGTAGTAGCAGAGTTGCCTGAGGAATCGTTCACGTTGTAGCTCAGTACATAACTGCCGATTACGGTTGCATTGACTGTACCGCTGACACCGATGTTTGAAGATACATCTCCATC
>NZ_LWFZ01000953.1:0-504 GCF_001635225.1 Oleiphilus sp. HI0086 | reverse complement strand
GATGATTACTTTCAAGTTTCTCATTTCCTTTAGCAAGATGTTTTCGACTTGCATTTTATATCAATCGCCAAGAGAATACTCTTTCCAAGGGATGATCTTTATCAAGGAGTGATGAAAATGCCCCCTTCTGTTATGCACCGATGCAATAAGTACCATCAAGAACAAAAATCCAGGCAAAGTGGAATTACACTTGTCGAGCTACTCACCTGTTTGGCCATTGTTTCTATCTTGACCTTTGTCGTTATTCCTTCCTTCAATGACATTTTCCAAAATGCCCGTTCGGACAGCAATATCAACCACTTGAGCCAATTCATTCGACATGCAAAAAGAGAAGCGCTCGCCAGACAAACACGCATTACCTTATGCCCATCCTCTTCAGGCCTACAGTGCGAACAAGGTTGGCAAGCTGGCGCAATGATATTCATTGACGAAGACAAGGACCAGAAACGTGATGAGAGTGAACTATTACTCCAGCTCAAAACCCCTTTTATCCCTTCTGGAACA
>NZ_LWFZ01000952.1:0-1550 GCF_001635225.1 Oleiphilus sp. HI0086 | reverse complement strand
TTTGCGGACAAAATTACCCTAGAATGTTGACCCAAATAGACGCGAGATCAATACGGGTACGGCAGTCTCTACGCGTAGAATTCTTTCGCCTAAATGAACTCCTTCAAAACCGGCTTCTTTGAGCTTGTTTACTTCATACTCAGTAAAGCCACCTTCGGGGCCGATGATTAAGGTGCAGGCTTCTTCGAGATGATGTGGGCAGACCTGTTCTTCTCTAGGGTGGGCGACTAGTTGGCGTGTACCTTTGGAAAGTGCAGGTAATTCATCTTCAACAAAGGGCTTGAAGCGCTTTTTGATATGAATTTCGGGCATCACGGTATCCTGAGCTTGTTCTAAGCCAAGGATGCAATTCTCTAGAATTTTTTCTTCACTTAGCCAGGGGCTTTGCCAAAAGCTCTTTTCTACCTTCCAGGCATTGAGGAAATAGATTTTCTTCACGCCCATTGTTGTGGCGGTTTGAATGATTCGCTTTAACATTTTTGGTCGGGGTAGACCAATAATGAGTGTTAAGGGGAGTGGTGCGGGCGCTTCTTTTTGCCACTCGATATCGAGTTTGGCAGACTCCGTAGTGAGAGCTGTAATAGTGGCTAGGCCAATTTGCTGATTGAGCAGGCCAACGCGTATGTTATCTCCAACTTTTGACTTTAGAGTCTCATGCATATGTTCGAGTTGACGACCGGAAATCTCAGCCAGTGTTTCGCTGTGCATATTTTCGGGGAATAACAGTAGCAGGTTCATCTAATTGTTATTCGCTTACAGGTTCTTCGTTGCGCTTCTTTTCGACGAGTTTTGAAAACAGCACTCCGACTTCAAAGAGAGCCCACATTGGAACTGCTAAAAGAGTTTGCGAAATAACATCTGGAGGCGTCAATAACATACCGATAACGAAGCAGCCAACCACGATGTAAGGGCGTTTTTCACTTAGGCTAGCTGAGCTGGTAATACCTGCCGCAACCAAAATAATGGTTGCGATTGGGATTTCGAAGGCTAAACCAAATGCGAAGAATAGCTTTAGAATGAAGTCAAGATAGCGACTGATATCGGTCATTACAGTGACGCCTTCAGGTGCGGCACTGGTGAAAAAGCCAAACACCAAAGGAAAGACGACAAAGTAAGCGAATGCCATGCCGAGATAGAACAATATTATGCTCGATAGCAGTAAAGGATAGGCGAGCCGTTTTTCATTCTCATAGAGTGCAGGTGCGATAAAACCCCATATTTGAAAGAGCACATAAGGCATTGATATAAACAGTGCCGTCATTAGTGCCAGTTTGAAGGGGGTAAAGAAGGGTGATGCGACATCGGTCGCGATCATGGTGCTACCTTCGGGTAAAAAGACCCTAAGTGGCTCTGAGACAATCAGGTAGATATCGTTGGCAAAATAGTAAAGGCCTGCGAAGATCAATATAACGCAAAGCACAGAACGCAGGAGGCGTGTGCGCAATTCTATCAGATGGCTGATTAGAGGCTGGCCTTGGTCGACTACAGTGTCGTTTTCAGTTGCGTTGTCAGAAGTCTTACTCATGTCTTTACTATGCTTAGCTTATTAC
>NZ_LWFZ01000951.1:0-18895 GCF_001635225.1 Oleiphilus sp. HI0086 | reverse complement strand
CCAGAACCTGGTCCACCGCCACCGTGAGGTGTTGCAAAGGTCTTGTGCAAGTTCATATGCAGCACGTCAAAACCCATATCGCCCGGGCGTACTTTACCCAAGATCGCGTTCAGGTTCGCACCATCGTAATAAAGCAAACCGCCCGCGTCATGAACCGTCTTGGCAATCTCTTCGATCTGTCTTTCAAACACGCCGCAGGTCGAAGGGTTAGTCATCATGATCCCGGCTGTTTGTGGGCCAACTGCTTCTTTAAGCGCTTCCAGGTCAACATCACCGCCTGACTTTACAGGGATCTCTTTTACCTTATAACCACACATTACCGCTGTAGCAGGGTTTGTCCCATGAGCTGCTTCTGGAACGATAATTTCAGTTCTTCCAAAATCTTCACGTGCTTCGTGATAGGCTTTGATCATCGCAACACCGGCGAATTCACCTTGTGCACCGGCCATAGGGCTTAGTGATACACCCGCCATACCCGTCACTTCTTTAAGTACTTCCTGAAGCTCATAGACACATGACAAGTAACCTTGGCTATGCGACTCAGGCGCTAAAGGGTGACGAGATATAAAACCCGGCAAACTCGCTGCACGCTGCGCACCTTTTGGGTTGTACTTCATCGTACAAGAGCCCAAGGGATAGAACTGAGTATCTATCGAGAAATTCTTGCGAGACAAGTTAGTAAAGTGTCTCACAGTTTGTAATTCAGATACCTCTGGCATAAGCGCCGGCTTTTGACGTAGCAATTCCTGAGGAATCGTGGTCGCCTGGCTATCGGCTTTAGGAGGTAATTGCGCCGAAGCTGTTCTGCCCTGACTACCGTTTTCAAAAATCAACATTAGGCTTCTCCTCCTGCTAGCGCCCGGCTTAACGCGTTAGCGAATAAGTCCAGGTCGGCATCATTTTTCACTTCAGTCACACACACTAGAATACAGTTCTTCAAAGCATCAAAGTGTTGCTCAAGACCATAGCCCGCTAACACGCCCTGCTCAGCCATGCTTTCAAGTACTGCATCAGCATCGTTATCGACCTGTACAACCAGTTCATGGAAGAAGGCTTCGCCATTCAGCACTGACACTCCGTCAATTGCTTCAAGCTTAGCGCGCAATTTTTGAGTATTTTGATGACAAGCCATCGCTACCTGAGAAAGGCCCTTGTAGCCCATCAAAGACATATAAATCGTTGCTGCTGTAACCGCCAAGCCTTGGTTGGTACATATATTGGAAGTCGCTTTAGAACGGCGAATATGCTGCTCGCGTGCCTGTAAGGTCAGGGTAAAACCTTCTTTACCTTCCAGATCGACAGTACGACCAATAATACGTCCTGGCATTTGGCGAACCAGCTTTTCTTTACAACAGATAAAGCCAAAATACGGGCCACCCGATGCCATAGGAATACCCAATGGCTGACCTTCACCCACGGCGATATCGGCACCCTTATCTCCCCATTCACCAGGAGGCGTTAATAGCGCTAAAGCTGTCGGATTAACGACGCCAATAACCAACATGCCATTTGCCTGGCCCCAGTTGGTTAAAGCATTCACATCTTCCAACGAGCCAAAGAAGTTTGGCTGAGGAATTATCAAAGCGGCATAGTCTTGGCCAGCAAAGCTTTCTAACGCTGCACTATCAACGGCAAGCGCTTTATCGTCCATTGGCAATACATCAATGGAAATTCCCTGGTTGCTAACAATGTCATCAACCACTTGCTGGTATAGAGGATGTACGGTACCTGCGATCAGAGCCTTTTTGCTCTTGGACTTTCTGTTGGCACGAATCGCCATCAACACGGCTTCAGCTAGGCCCGATGCTCCGTCATACAAGGAAGCATTAGACATATCCATCGCCGTAAGCTGGCACATCATGCTTTGGTATTCATAGATTAGCTGCAAAGTCCCTTGGCTTGCCTCTGCCTGGTAAGGTGTATAGGCAGTCAGGAACTCACCACGCATCGTCACATCCCACACAGCAGCAGGAATATGATGTTCGTAGGCACCGGCACCAATAAAACATAGCGCACCTTCGTCTAATTGAGCACGCTCGCTCATTAGCCGCATCATTTCCATTTCGCCTAAACCTTCAGGCACACCATTCAGTGGTTTGGCTCGTAAGTGAGCTGGAATTTCATCAAACAGGTCATCGACTTTGTCGACACCAATAACATCCAACATCTTCTGGATATCGTGTTCCGTATGAGGAATAAAAGGCATTACACACCCTCTTTGCAGCGAGTTCCCAAAGCATTCACTCAGGAACTTAAAAAATAAAAACCTTTGCCGACTTGCTTCACCGAAATTGCACGATCTAAACAAGTATCACAAAGGTCTGAAATAATTAGCTGGCAAATGCTATCAGTTACCAGCTGAAACACTAAGTTTCTTAGTGCTCTTCTGCTTCACAAATTTCTTTGTATTCGTCAGCAGACAATAAGCCTTCAAGCTCTTGAGGATCAGAGATCTTCAATTTGAAGAACCAGCCATCATCATAAGGATCGCTGTTAACCGTTTCAGGCGAATCTTCCAAGCCTTCATTGGTTTCTAGAACCGTTCCACCAACAGGAGAAAAGATATCAGATGCTGCTTTAACTGACTCGACAACACCGGCTTCTTCACCTGCTTCAATGACTGCATCAACTTCAGGTAATTCAACAAATACCACGTCGCCCAGTAGGTCCTGTGCATGATCAGTAATACCTATAGTAACGGTTTCGCCATCTTCTTCCAGACGAACCCACTCATGGCTAGATAGATACTTCAATTCTCCAGGGATAAGACTCATGTTTTGCAATCCTCAAACTAAATAACAATTAAATCAAATACTAAAATAGTGAATAAATTTATTCTGGCAAGTTCCTGCTACATTTAAGCAACAAGCACGAGCTTTTTACTCGAATACTTTTTTACCATTACGAACAAAAGGCGGGCGCACCACTCTAACGGGCACCTGCTTTCCACGCATATCGACAGCACAACTATCTCCCGTCGCAGCAGGTACTCGCGCCAAGGCAACCGAGTAGCCAAGTGTAGGTGAAAAGCTACCGCTAGTAATTTCACCTTCGCCAACACCTTCAACAATTACTTTCTGATGGCCACGTAATACACCGCGTTGCTCAAGCACCAAGCCTACCAATTTGCTCGATACGCCCTGCTCTTTCTGCGCAAGTAGCGCTGCTTTCCCAATGAAGTCCCTGTCTTCTGAGAAAGATACTGTCCAGCCCATAGCAGACTGAAGCGGCGTTACAGACTCATCCATATCGGAGCCATATAGGTTCATACCTGCCTCAAGACGCAGTGTGTCTCGGGCACCCAGGCCACATGGTTTAACACCCGCTTCAACCAAAGCTTTCCAAAAGTCAGCAACAGCATCGCTTGGCACCATGACTTCCAAACCGTCTTCACCGGTATAGCCGGTGCGACAGAACATCCAATCGCCAGCTTCCAAGCCTTGGAACACTTTTAAACTATCGATAAGCTCGGCATTATCAGGAGAAGCCTGCTTAATGTTCTGTATAGCTTCGGGGCCTTGAATGGCCACCATGGCTAACTCGGGGCGCTCAATCAATTCCACATCAAATTTTTCAGCCTGCTTGTTCATCCAAGCCAGGTCTTTTTCTCGCGTACCGCAATTAACCACTAGGCGATAGTCTTTAGGCATACGATAAGCAATCAGGTCGTCGATCACACCACCCTTCTCATCCAACATGCCACTATAGAGTGCTTTGCCTGTTTCTTGCAGCTTGTCGACATCGTTCGCTAACAAATAACGAAGATAGTCACGAGAGTCTTTACCCTGTACATCAACAATTGTCATGTGCGACACATCGAACATACCCGCGCTTTGGCGCACAATTTTATGCTCTTCAATTTGAGAGCCATAATGCAAAGGCATGTCCCAGCCACCAAAATCTACTATCTTGGCACCGGAATCCTGATGCACCTCATATAATGCGGTTTTTGAGCCCAAGAGCATTCTCCGAGAAGTTAGGAATAAATAGAGTAAAATTAGAGCGGCATTTTACCTGATTGACTGGGGAAAAAACCACCAATTATTTTATAAGGCATAAATAGCGACGATTCGCTGACTATAAAAGAAAGTATTGCAGGGAAGGCAAAACCTTTTCAAAATCACAAAATGCATGATCACCACCGGCCTGAACCCAGAGTTTAGCCTTAGGCAGACATGCTAAAGCCTGTGCGAAATCCAAGACCTCATCTCCGGTTTGCGTCATGATATAAACATTATCCGAACTGACCAACGAAGCATTCTGCTTAGGGCTTAGTTCCAAAGACTTTAACTCATCCATATGTGAAGGTAATACAGTGTAGGTTTCGCCAGAGTAGTAGTTAGTATTCTCACCTAGATAATCAACGAGCAGTTCGTAAGGCTTTAAAGCAGGGTTGATCAAAACTGCCTTCAGAGAGGAGCCCGGCAAAGAGTACCTCTCAAGCAAGTGCATACTGTAATAAGCACCAAGCGAGCTACCAATGAATCCGAGCAGATTCTGTACACCAATGCTTTCAATCAGCTTGTCTACCAGAGCAATCGCTTCGCGTGGCGATGGGGGGAGTTTTGGAATTTCTAAACGAAGCCCAGGGCATTGTCGCTCAAAATAAGCCTTGCATAACTGGGCTTTGTGAGACTGTGGTGAACTATTGAAACCATGTAAATAAATAACAGACTTCAATAGCCATTACTCTCGAGATCTAAATTAAACTGAAAATCTTCAGCTCTTGAAACTTTTGACTCTAAACGACCGTCGTCAAATAACTTTAGCCATCGGTAACCAGGCGCTATCGCTTCTACACCAAAATCATGGGACTTCGGAGTAAATTGAATACAGGTTGAAGGCGTCGCCAGCAGCTGAACACCTTTACGCGTTTCAGAAAACTCTTGATGAATATGCCCCCAGAGTACCGCTCTGACATTGTCATAGCGGTCAACGATATCGAAAAACTGATCTCGATTATGCAAACCAATCTTATCCAGCCAGGTACTGCCGATATCAACCGGATGGTGATGAAAGCTAATTAAGGTATGAAGATCGGGGCGTTCAGACAAGCACCGCTCTAGAAAGGCTAAATCATCATCTCGTAACATGCCATGTACGGCACCTGTTACAGACGAATCTAATAAAATAATTTGCCAATTGCCAACACGTAGCAAGCGCTCCGTCTCGACCCCGTGACCCAAGGCCTCAGCCATAATGCCACGGTCATCATGATTCCCAGAGAACCAACGGCTGGGAGCGTTAAAGCCTTCAATTTGAGTTTGGAAGTAGTGATAGGCTTCAAGACTTGCATCCTGTGCAATATCGCCCGTCGCCAAAACGTAATCCGGGCTTGGACAAAAGCTCGCAGCTATATCAGCTTCAACTTTATCAAGCACCGCAACAAGGCTTTCGCGTGTCACCACACCAAGCAAGTCACTTTCAGCATCCTTTGTGAGGTGGCAATCACTTATTTGAAGGAGGTTAATCACAGCGCCCCCTGCACTGACATGACTCGACATTTTCGTTCGGCTCTTTCTGTTATCTAAATCGCTGATCTGACAATCTCAATTCCAATTTGACCCGGCACACTGAGACTCACTCCTTCAGAGAACCGATCTGCAATACGCTTTATCCATAGATTCACTAAACTTTTCGCAGATTAACTAGATAAGTTAGCTCAATATTGCAGTTTGGAAATGATGATGACGCTTTGTTTTAGTGTTTTCATACTAAGGTATGAATTTTTTGTTACGCGCGTCTCAGATATTAGCGTTAATAAAGACAAACAGTCTGATAAGACTTTCACACTTTCTGATGGGTAAACGGACTCTCGTCGCAACATCCATAAGAAATACAGAAATTCAGCCATTCCGTCAGAAAAGTATTCATCTGACTTTTTTCATCGGGCAAGTGCATTTTTTGATTTGGGTAGATATTTACACCCTGAGCTAACTGGCGGCCATCGCGAGCTATCACTTCAGCGACACCCGCATCATGATATAAACGCACCGTAAGCTTGGGGTTGTTCACCCACTTCCCTGCCGCTGCGGTTTGTTCAAGCAAAAAAGTATCGGTATATTTACAAGACTCAACAAGCGTCATATGTACTTGCCCAACGTAAGACATGCCGTTATGTAAGCTGAAGCGAATCCGTTCAACATCGCCCATCATTCGAATCAAACGAATTAGGCGGTTATAGTTGCTTTCAAAGGTCGCGCCAAGCTGAACCAAGTCGGGGACATACTTTTTACGCATTAAAATAATACTCTCCCCTTAGTCTAGCGCCACTGCTCTCGCAAGCGTTCCCGGTTTAAGGCCAGCCATTGAAGCCCCATAATAGCGGCAGCATTGTTAATGGTGCCATTTTCGACCAATTTATAAGCTGCTTCAAAGTCTAGGCAGTGTACCTTGATATCTTCATCTTCTTCAGCAAGACCAAACACGCCACCAACACCTTGAACACTGACTTTAGCACAGTAGAGATAGACCTTCTCTGTAGTGCCGCCCGGCGAGACCAAGTATTCACAAATTTTTTCAAGTTCGCCTAATTCCAGGCGCGCCTCCTCTTGCGCTTCTCTGCGTGCAACATTCTCCGGGTGCTCGCCCTCATCATTCATCCCTGCAACCAACTCCAGCAACCAGGGTGATTGATCCTCGAGTATTGCGCCCGGCCTGAATTGTTCCAGCAGCACAACTTTGTCTTCCATTGGGTCGTAGGGAATAACGCAAGTGGCATCACCCCGAATAAACAATTCACGACTGACTTCCCGGCTCCAGCCACCATCAAACAAGCGATGTTTCAGGGTAACCTTTTCCATGCGAAAGAAGCCTTCAAAGCAGGACTCACGGCCAATTAGCTGATAATCTTCTTTGCCATATTGAAGCTTGATCGTCGACATTATTTCTCCTTTCAGCTCGAACTGAGGCTAGCGTTTTTCGAACTAAATATACTGTTTTTGCGATTTATTGAGGGACATACAAACATCTACATGCTGCACAAGACAGGTATTTGCGCCAAGGAAGTCTAGAGTTCTTCATATAGATTGTCCATAATGAAACCATCGAGCCAAAGCTTATTTTCAGCCTTAGGTTCCTATACCGTACGCCCGATCAAAGAGGACACTATGAAGCACACATCAAAGCTGCTTATTTCAACCTTTCTTTCTTGCATGACGCTGCCATTTATTGCGTCGGCACAAAGTACCGACCTTTTAAGCCTATATAAGAAAGCCGAGAACTATGACGCAGAGATCTTTGCTGCTCAGTCAGCTTATTTGGCCGAACAAGAAGGCCAAAAAATTGAATTTGCAGGTCTACTACCCACTGTCAATGCAAGAGCAAGCTTAAGCCATACAAACTCAAATGGCTTAAGCTCAAGCGACAATAGCTACAAGCAAAAAAACTATTACTTAAGTTTATCTCAGCCACTATTGAACTTACCTACCTGGCACTCAGTAAGCGCTAGTGAACAAAGAACCCTGCTAGCTCAAGTCGATTACCTTACTGCTCAGCAAAATTTAATCCTTAATGTCGCAACAGCCTATTTCAAAGTACTAAGAGAGCAAGAAAACCTGCGCTCTGACCACTCTCAGGAAGCAGCTGTAAAGCGCCAATATGAACAAGCCAAAGAGCAGTTTGATGTTGGCTTAATCGCGATTACCGATGTTCACGAAGCTAAAGCATCCTATGATGCATCGCAAACTGCACGAATTAGATCTGAGGGCAACCTGACCATCGCCCTGGAAAACCTTTCGCGAATTACGGGTGAGTATACAAACGAGCTACATGGCCTTAATCCTGACTTCCCTATTGCCATGGATACAAGCATTTCTGCAGAAAAATGGCTTGAGTCCGCACAAAACCACAATCTAGGTATCAAGATTGCTCACTACGCTTATAAGGCAAGCGAAGCACTTCTAAAGTCAAAGAAAGCAGCTCATTTACCTACCGTCAGTCTGGATGCCAATTATAGCAATTCTGCCTTCACCAATTACTATGCAGCTGGCAACGATGATAGTGAGAGTAGCGAACTAGCCATTACACTTAACATGCCACTGTATTCTGGTGGCGCAACACAGGCGGGTGTTCGCCAAGCTCGCCATCAGGTCGCCGAGGCAAAACACAATCTGACCTTAGCGCAACGTCAGGCGAAAATAGAAACACGTACCGAGTTTATTAGTCTGAAAACCAACATTCAGACAGTTGAGTCACTTCAACAAAATATCGTTTCTCGTGAAAGTGCTTTAGAAGCAACGCGTGAAGGTTACAAGGTAGGTACTCGAAATATTGTTGAAGTACTTGATGCCGAGCGTAACTATTTCACTGCACTTCGTGACTACGCGAATGCTCGCTTCGATTTTGTAGAAAGTAGCCTACGCATAAAACGCGCAGCGGGAACCTTAAGTGTTAAAGACATTGAAGCTCTGAACGCCTGGCTATCGCCCGGCCAGTAAGCTCTAGCTTTCTTCAAGCAAGGGCTGCAGGTGGTCAACAACACGTTTCACCGCTCCCTTGCTAGCCTCAACTTTCTGCAATGCATTTTGCCCCATTTCCTGAGCCCGTTCCGGGTTTGAAAATAGCATTCCGAGCGACTCGAGCAACGCGAGTTCATCTGCCACAATTTCCATACCCTTGGCTTCGACCAGTTGATGACAAATAGCTTCAAAATTAAAGTAATGGGGGCCAATTAAAATCGGCAACCCCAAAGCGCCTGGCTCAATCGGGTTATGGCCACCAATTTCGGTAAATGAACCGCCTATTACCGCAACCTGAGCTGTCGCATAAAAATCCATCAACTCCCCCATGGTATCCACCACAAATACTTCTGCATCGCTGGGAATTTTTTCAAATTCGCTTCTTCGTGCGGTGTTAAAGCCTTGCTTATTTGATTGCTGAAAAGCACTTTCGAAGCGCTCAGGGTGCCTAGGCACTAATACCAGCAAGGCATCGGGAAAGCGCTGCCTCAAACGTTCATGCACTTTTAAAACCAGCTCGTCTTCGCCTTCATGCGTACTCGCCGCGACCCAAATCTTAGGCTTAGCGGGTAAATTTGCGCTCAGGTGAGCGGCTTTTTTAACATGACTATCTTCCACGTTCGTATCAAACTTTACGCTACCCGTTACAAAAATCTTTTCCTTTGCGATATCTAGTGATTCAAATCGTGAAGCATCATTTTCGTACTGGCATAGCACGAGTGACAGATCATTCAACATCCAACCAATAGCGGGTTTCAAGCGTCGGTAGCCTTTTGCTGAGCGCTCTGACAAACGCGCATTAGCGATGACAACCGGGCAGTTTCTTCGCATCACCTGGTGAATCATATTTGGCCAGAGTTCGGTTTCCATAATGATCAGACATTCAGGTTTTACCCGGCGCAAAAACGCCTTCACCATAAAGGGAATATCGTAAGGTGCATAGACATGAAACACATCACTGCCAAAGCGCTTTCTAATTTGCTCGGAGCTGGTTGGCGTCATACTAGTGATAACGATATCTCGGTTTGGAAAACGCCTTTGAATCTCTCGAATAATTGGCTCCGCTGCTAGCACTTCGCCTACGGACACAGCATGCACCCAAATACTTCTATTCAGCTTTGGCGCATTAAAAAAACCAAAACGCTCCATTTTTCTGGCCTTATATTCTGGCGCCTTAAATCCTCGCCATAAAAGCTTCAGATAAACAAATGGCATACAGAGTGCGAAAAGAATTGTGTAAACTAAGCGGAACATAAGCGCCTTTCGAAAAATTCAAAAGACGCAGTATAGACGATTAGCAGCGCTTCTCACATCACTTGATGAGAGAGCGCTTCCGAGGAAAACGATATCTATGTCAAGCCAATCTAACACGAGAGCTACCCGACCTTTGATGGTTTGGGTCTGTCATGATGGGCGGGCCGGACACATCAGTCAGCTAAAAGGTCTAACTAAAGCGCTTGCCCGCCAGACTAATATCGAAGAGCTCTGGCTAGACAGCCAAACACTGCAAGTCGGCTTTCGAGGATTGTTACTTCCCACAAAACAGGATAACAGCCCGGACATCATCATTGGCGCAGGGCACGGCACTCACAAAAGCCTGCTCATGCTCGCCCGGACCCACCGCGCCAAAAGCTTTGTCATTATGAAACCCAGCCTACCGCTGCCGCTATTTGATGGCGTCATTTGCCCCGAACATGACGGGCTAGCCAATAGTGAACGGGTCATGACAACGCAAGGGCCTATCACAAAGATTTCACCCCCACCAAACACGAAACGAACACAACACCTTATGATGATCGGCGGCCCTTCTAAGCACTTCGTATGGGACGAGTCGAATTTGATTAAGCAAATCCAAGAAATTTGCGACACCCGCCGGGAAGTTTTATGGCACTTGAGCGACTCGCCACGAACACCGCTAAGCTTTATCGACAAGATTTCAAGTTTCGAAATAGCAAACCTAAGCTGTCACCGGTATCAAGATGGCAGTTTTGGCCCAGTAGATGAAGCACTTCAGTCCAGCGCTTTTACTTGGGTAACACCTGACAGCATGTCAATGCTCTACGAGTCCTTAACGTCAGGCTCGCCCACCGCACTATTAGAGCTGCCAATGGTATCGAAATCAGAAAAGAAGCGAATTTGCATGCATATCAACAGACTCACCTCTAGCGGCAAACTTATCGACTTCGGTCAATGGCAAAGCAATAAGAAAGCACAGTTTTATCCTGACTTACCAGCAAGCCTTGACGAGGCTTCGGCAGCTGCCACCTGGCTTTTGAAACGATACCAACAACTTTCTCTTACTGCGCAAACCACAGGGCAAGCATGAGACAAAAAACGATATTACAAGTTTTGCCAAGCCTGGTTTCTGGCGGTGTCGAAACAGGCACTTTAGACCTCGCTCAAGAACTGGTTGAGCAAGGCTACCGTTCATTGGTTGTTTCTTCTGGCGGCCCTATGGTTAAGGCGCTTGAACAACAAGGGTCGAAGCATATCGAGCTCCCCGTTCACAGCAAGAACCCCATACTTATGTGGTGGAACAGTAGAAAGCTAGCAAAGCT
Organism: Oleiphilus sp. HI0086; assembly: GCF_001635225.1. Lineage (NCBI taxonomy): Bacteria > Pseudomonadati > Pseudomonadota > Gammaproteobacteria > Oceanospirillales > Oleiphilaceae > Oleiphilus > Oleiphilus sp. HI0086. Next base: position 7,878 of record NZ_LWFZ01000951.1, on the reverse strand, counting down.
GATAGAAACGCAGAAGATTGACCTAATCCATGCTCGCTCTCGCGCTCCAGCCTGGAGCGCCTTATGGGCATCAAAACAAAGCAACATTCCCTTTGTCACCACCTTTCATGGTGTCTACGGTCACCAGAATGCTCTCAAGCGCTGGTATAACAGCGCCATGCTTAGAAGCCAGCATGTGATCGCTGTTTCTAAGTTTGTACAACAGCATATAGAAGAGGTCTACCCCACCTTCAACACTAAGACCAAGCTGATTTTTCGCGGCATCGACCTGGATAGGTTTGAGCTGGAAGAAGCTCAGCTCGCTGCGAAACAGCTCAAGACAGCATGGTCAGTCCCTGAGGGGAAAAACATTATCATGCTGCCTGGAAGGCTAACTCGAATTAAAGGCCATCAAGTACTAATAGAAGCACTGGCTAAATTGCCCCATCGTAACTTTTACTGCTTGTTCGTTGGCGACGAGCCTGGAAAAGATGCATATAAACAAGAACTGGAAGCCTTGATCGCTGAAAAAGGTTTGCAAGCTCACGTCAAGTTAACCGGAAACTTCGACAACATGCCAGCAGCCTATGCGCTGGCTGATCTGGTAATTTCAGCCTCCGTCAAGCCGGAATCCTTCGGTCGTACTGCCTGCGAAGCTCAAGTGATGCAACGCATGGTAGTTGCTACAAACCACGGAGGTAGTCAGGAGACAATCTCCCCTCCCTATAAAAGCCTGATGTGTAAACCTCGCGACTCCAGTTCTATGGCGGCGGCTATTGAACGAGCCCTGGCATACAGTAAAGACGAACGCACAAGGCAAGGCATTGAAGCGGCAGCCTTCGTCAAAGAAAACTTCTCTCTTTCACAAATGTGCCGAGACACCATCGCCCTGTATGAATTAGAATTGTCTTAGCTAGAACGCCACCCAAACGATTCAAGGAACTTGAAATCATGCCGAATATAGAGTCCTCTCAAAACGGCCAGCATTATTGGCTCTATGATAGTGAATGTTTTTCGGACATATCCAGCGAGCTCTTTGAATCAGGCTATTGGAAAAAGCTCAATGCCGTTAATGGACAAGAGTCTGGACGTGGAACAACCTGGTTTATCCAACACAAGTCTCATTCACTGGTGTTAAGACATTATCTGCGCGGCGGCATGATGAGTAAAATCAGCAACGACCACTACCTTTTTAAAGGCTGGCAAAAGAGTCGTTCTGTCAGTGAGTTCAATATCTTGAGTTTACTCAATCAACAAAACTTGCCGGTTCCCAAGCCTGCTGCCGCACAGGTAGTCAAAAGAGGCCTATATTATCAGGCAGACTTACTGACACACCGCATTCCTAATGCACAAGACTTACTGCAAGTACTCAAACAAGTACAAAGCAAAGACTTCTATTTCACATTAGGCGCTTTAATCGCAAGATTCCACAAAGCGGGTGTTTATCATGCTGACCTGAACATTCAAAACATTTTGCAAGATGAAGAGGGCTTATTTTGGCTCATCGACTTTGATCGCGCCAAAATGTTAAAGCCAAAGCATGCCTGGAAAAGCAGTAATCTGAAGCGCTTAAAACGCAGCTTTGAAAAGGAAGTAACAAGGCATGGGATAAAGTGGACTCACAATGACTGGAATTATTTGATTGAAGGCTATTCTCAATAGCAGCGTTAAACCAATCTATGGGTTAAGCTTACTATAAGCCTTACGCCCGTCTATCGTCATCCCTTTAAAGCGTTTGTACTCCCATTGGTATTGTTCGGGATGACTTTCGATACATGCTTCAACTGAGCGATTCAATGCCGCGACGGATGTAGCGATATCGTCACTATATATCTCAGGATCAGCTGGTTTGAACACCATATCAAAACCATCCCCTTTGGGACGGCGAATCGCACACAAGCTCACGACTTCACAGCCAGTGCGGCCAATCAAGCGAGATACAAGCTTTACCGTATTAGCCTCTATTCCCATAAAAGGAGCATTAACACCGCCCGTTCCGCCTGGCACCTGGTCTGGCAGAATACCAACCATCCCCTGATCCGAGAGGATAGAAAACAAACGAATAACGCCCCGCCTATTGGTTGGCACTAACTCAGAACCATGACGACCTCGCACCGAAGACATATATTCTTCCAAGGCTTTTATTTTAGGCGGTTTGTATAGAGCAGCCATCGGTCGAAGCGTTGATAAATACAAACCAACTAGCTCCCAATTTCCATGATGAGGCGCCAATACAATCGCTCCTTTACCCTTTTCAAATATCGCGTCAAGGTGCTCTTTACCTTCAACCGAGCGAATTAAATTCAAAGTCTTTTCAGTGGGCCATTCCCACATCACTCCAAATTCGGCAAATAACATACCGGTTTCAAGTAGACTGCGCCGTGTTAGCTCTCTCTGGTCGCTTTCTGATAGCTCGGGATAACAATGCGAGATATTTTCTTTGGTGACACGTGTGGTCTCGGAGTCGCCCATCCATAGAATCCGACCAATAAAACGACCGAGAGCCTGGGCTTTGCTTAAACCAAGGCTCGCTAAGAATTTAAGGATATAGACTACTAATTTGGCTCTAAAAGCTTCCATTATTCACTACTTGATAATTAATCACGGTGCTAATTTTAGAGCATTAAGCCAGGAAAATCTTGCTTAAATATCACTAGGCCACGAAGACTTTTTGCCAAATCTCCGTTACCTTGCTGCATGTTTCAGCATAATCAGCGATCGTTGTTTTATCCGCCTCATCAGCCAAGCTATTTCGATGCAAACCAGAACGCAGCTCCCGATAGGATGCACTCAGTACGGATAAATCAATGCCTTCAAAACAATCCAGCTTCTCTAAAACCTCTAATATGCGAATATTATCGGTCCAGTCCATCAAGCTAGAATCTTGGTGCGCGAAGTTCAACACGCCAAACTGGGTGATAAATTCGATATCCACCAGACCACCATCACCTTGCTTGATACTTCCCGCTTTGGCGGCAGCCTTCATTTTTTCGCGCATAGCTTTAACTTCTGCCCTAAGCTCAGCTTCATCTCTGGGTGCTGCCAGTATGTCTCGTCGAACCAGATTAAAATTTTCGATAAGCTTTGGGTCACCCGCAATACCACGCGCCCTAACTAAAGCTTGATGTTCCCATGTCCAAGCATCATTTTGCTGATACTTTTTGAACGCAGCTAGCGACGACACCAACATTCCAGAATTGCCCGAGGGACGCAAACGCATGTCTGACTCATACAGCATTCCTTGCGTTGTCTGAGCTGACAGAATATGAATTATTCTCTGCCCTAGACGCATATAAAATACCTGATTATCAATCGACTTTGGCCCCGATGTCACGCCATAGTCATCAGCGTCATAGAGAAAGACCATATCCAGGTCAGAGCTATAACCTAACTCCAAGCCACCTAGCTTCCCGTAACCAATTGCGGCAAAACCTTCGCCAGCAATCCCTTTCTCGTCACTGCTTAAACCACTTGGCACACCGTGTTTAACGACTAGATTATGCCATGCGATGGCTAAAGACTCTTCCAGAAGGACTTCGGCCAACCATGTTAAGTAATCACTTACTTTCATTAAAGGCAAGTGTCCACCTAACTCCGATGCAGCCACACGCAACATATGAGATTGTTTGAAAGTTCGTAGGCAGTTCATTTGAGTTTCCAGATCATCCTCTGGAATTCTCAACATTTGCTGCCTTAGCTCATCTTGTAATTGCTCTCGATTCGGTGGATGGAATAGACTTCGGGCATCCAGCAACTCATCAAGAATAACCGGACTTTTAGCAATATGTTCAGACACCCACGGGCTTTCTGAACATAAGCGGCACAACTGCTTAAGCGCTCCTGTATTCTCATACAATAGAACAAAGTAAACTGAGCGACCCAGTATCGAACTAACAAGCCCCAGCATGCGCGCCAATGTAAGCGACGGCTTATTGGTTTCAGCAGCTTCATCCAGCAATAGGGGCAGAAAAGTCTCAAAACGCTGCCGTGCTTCTGGTGACATCAAGGTAAACAAGCGATGCTCTCGTAACTGTTCCAAATCACTAACACTCTGTGCAGGCGACTCATAACCTGCCTCTTGGAACATTGGCTGCAAAAGCTGTGAACGCTCTTCAGCCAGCCAAGCTGCCAACCAAGCCCTTCCTGCTTCCTCCTGATCACCATCTTCTTCAGGGTCATGCAGAAAATCGGCAAAGCATTGACTCACCGCTGAACGATGCTCATTCAGCTCTGCCTCTAAACTTGGCCAGTCTGAATAGCTCATCGACCAAGCAATACGCTGACGGCTCTCTTCTGATTCTGGAATTAACTGGGTTTGTTGGTCTGCCAAGCCTTGTATCGCATGCTCCAAATTACGCAATAGTCGATAGGCAAGTAATAAAGTATCGACCCATTCCGAGGGTAAATATTCATTTTCTTGCAATGTACGATAAACGCTTACCAAGCCCTGCTGCTGGAGGCGTTCGTCTCGGCCACCATGAATCAATTGGCAGGCCTGGGCAATAAATTCGATCTCTCGAATGCCGCCATCACCCAGCTTAATATTTTGCTCTCCACCTTTGCGGTGCATTTCAGCCATAATCATACGCTTCATATCGCGCAAGGCTTGCACAGAGGTAAAATCAGCATACTTGCGGTAAACAAAAGGGCTAATAATATCCATTAAGGCCGCGCTGGCTTCAGGGTTTGCGTCGGCATTAACGATACGCGCCTTGATCATGGCATAACGTTCCCACTCCCGTCCCTGGTTGTGATAGTAGTCTTCAAAGGAAGCGAAGTTCATCGCCAATGCGCCACTATCACCATAAGGCCGCAAGCGCATATCGACACGGAATACGAAACCCTCAGAGGTCATGGCATCCAAAGCATTGATGAGCCTTTGCCCCAGGCGCGTGAAGAAGAGCTGGTTTTCAATTGGCTTTTTGGCGTGATCGGTCTCACCAGATTCAGGATAGGCAAAAATCAGGTCGATATCGGAAGATACATTTAATTCATAAGCGCCATGTTTGCCCATCGCCAACACCAGCATGTGCTGAGGGATAGGTGCACCGCCCTCTTTTGCTCTAGAAAAAGGGGTGCCATAACGCTCGCAAAGCTGTTTGTATAAGACATCCAAAGCAACTTCAACCGCTGCATCGGCCAAAGCACTTACGTCCGAAAGTGTTTCTTCCAGCTCTACCAAGCTTAAGAGATCGCGCCACATAAGCCGCGTCATTTCATAGCGACGAAATACTCGCAGAACTGACATCAATTCAGCTTCATCATTGACTGCTTTACAGCGTGAACTTAAATCGCGCTTATATTGCCCTTCCAACTTTGAAGTAAACAGTGCTGAATCGCTGCCCGACCACTCATGCAACCATTCAGGGTACTTTAAACTGGACTCTCTAACATAGTCGCTGCGCGACCATACATCCAAAATGCTCTGAATAAAGTCTTTTGACCAAGGGCATTCGAGCGTTTCCCAGCGAATATCTTCCAAACATGCTTCGCCAACATAATAAGCACTCAACTCTTGCCAGGCGTTACGTAGACTTGCTTGAATAAACCCCGGAAACTGATTAATTACATTCTCAACTTGGGTACCGATTGCGATGTTAGCACTGCTCATATAGATAGCTCTCAATTTTCGATATTGTTATCTGAGAAAAGTAACGCAGCGAGCATGTCAGCTCAATGCGCTTGATCAAGTATGTCTGAAATACTTAGCTCGCTGCCAATAAAGAATAGCCTCTCTCGGCTTTACTCGTGTCAGACGCTTTCAAGTGAATAGCTTGCCCCAATACGGCTGCCAAACTTTTTAGCGCTTCAACCTCACCCGACATTAGCTCTAGCTCAATTTCTTTGATTGGCAGACACTTACCTTTTGACAACACCTCGCCCTGGTCAAAAGCTAATTCAATTTCGCTACCCTGCCATTCAATTAATACCTGATGCCTAACAAAGTTCGTCTCAAACACCGCATTTAAACTTTCCAAATTCATTCCTTCCGGCCAAACATCCAAGCCCTCTAGAAGTGAAATATCTAGCTTGTTATCCGCCAATTCCCATTCCCATTCACCACGTTCACTTAGACCGCTTACCGACTTCCCCTTGGTCTTCAAGGTTTGAATAAAAGCATCGCCTTTTTTCCGAACCCGCAAAGCCATTCGATGCTGGTTCAATATCTTATCAGGCGTATCATAGTAAATATTCTGCAAAGGCTTTCGCTGCAACTCAAGCACAAACCCCTGATTGCTCAAACACGCTTCCAAGCTCTCAAGCACAGCAAGACTTTCACCCACAACACTAAGTTTTAGTTCAATTTCTTTCGGCACAAAACACCTTATCGTTTGATTTACATAAATTTCAGGCAAAAAAAAGCCGGTGAAAGTCACCGGCTTTTTAGAGCTTAGTTCTAAACTTACAACTTAGAAGCTGTAGTTAGCGCCGATAGCTAGTACGTCAACATCCGCACCATCAACACCACCAAGGTCAGTAGACGTTGTGTATTCTAGAGCTACAAACAAATGATCTGTTACATTATGAAGAGCTTGAAGCGCAATTGTCGCTTCGTCTTCTGCACCATCATAAGACTTCATACCATAACCTAGAGCAAACTGGTTCTGACCCATTGTGTACATGCCCTGCAAACCAATGTAATCAACTGTATCTGACATGCTTTCGTAACCAAGCATTACAGTAATATCATCCATTGAGTAAGTAGCACCTAAACCAATAGTATCTTCTGCTTCAACACCAGCTTCTTCGCGACCCATAGAGTATGCAAAAGCAAGTTCAAGGTTATCCATAGCGTATTTAGCAGCTAAAGCACCAGCGAATACAGAGCTGCTTTCAACTGGCAAAGTTACACCAACAGTTAAACCGTCAGCAATCTCAGGAGAAACATATTGTAGGTTCTCAACTTCGCTATCTGCAGCCAATTCGCCTTCTAAGCCAACAAACTCAGAAGTGTCTGTTACGTCTACCCACTCATATACTGTGTCATCAACACCGTATTGAACAGAACCGAAGTCACCTTTAACACCAACATAGATTTCATCAGACTGGTTGATACCAGCTGTAGTTTCGTCTGCGTCGAATTCAAATTCTACTTTAGCAAAAGCAGTTACGCCTTCAGAAACCATGTGAGAGTGAGTCAAACCAAAAGTAGAGTCACTATCCATTACAGCGTTGGCAGTATTTCCGTCAGCATCTGCATGTACATATGCAACATCGATATCACCGTAGAATTCAATACCTTTATCTGCTGCCATTACACCAGTAGATAGAGTAGCTGCTGCTACAGCTGAAGCGATCAGGGTCTTTTTCATTTCGTCTTCCTTTTTTCTGTTAAAATTTTAATGAGAGTCAGGCTCATCCTGGAATCTCGTTAAATATACTTAGCGATTAAATTATTATTAGTTATGCCGTTAATACAGCACCGTTAATACAGCACAGTCTTCCGGCCGCCTATATTATTTATAAAATATGTCAGAAATGTGTCAAAAATCAATTCTTCAGACATGTTCCCAACATAAGTTTCATCTTATATCTGCCAATTACTTAACAAATTAAAATGTGTTTTATCTTTCCTATCAACATATTAAGACAAGTTTGAGCACTAAGGCACGTTACAGCTTGTTAAGGTTTAGACCTGAATGATCTAGATCAAAAACACCCAAGCCTTATTTAATGCCAAGCAAAACTTACTTCACTTTTATATGCGTCATTGCACTTGCAATAAAGATATACCAGTCATTCTCTAGTGGTTAACCAGTACAAACAATATCTTACAAGTCCTTTTTAAAATTAAGCTTAACTATTATTTAGCAGCAAATAAACAAAAGTACAAAAAATAATTACATTTTTCTCGCAAATTAGCCGTTTTGCACCAAAAAAGCTCAAAATCCACTAACA
>NZ_LWFZ01000950.1:0-452 GCF_001635225.1 Oleiphilus sp. HI0086 | reverse complement strand
TTGTTGCTCAGTACTTGCGTTTGCAAGCAGAGCTGAAGAGTGAGACGCTGCCTCAAATAGCATTGCTGTTTTATTTTTTATGACTTCAAAATAGGCTTCTTCTGATACGTCAGGGTTTTTGCAGTTCATTAACTGGAAAACTTCCCCTTCGGCAATGACATTGGTTGCATTCGATAGCACTTCCATAACCGGAACGCTGCCGATATCGACCATCATTTGAAAAGCTCTCGAGTACAAAAAGTCGCCGACTAGTACGCTGGGAGCATTGCCCCACTTGGCATTGGCAGTAGAGCGCCCGCGGCGCATGTTTGATGTGTCGACAACGTCGTCATGTAATAATGTGGCTGTATGCAAAAACTCGATAATAGTGGCTAGTTTGCATTGATCCTGACTAGCTTCCCCTAAGGCTCTGCTGGTAAGAAGGACTAGTAAGGGGCGCATACGCTTACCAC
>NZ_LWFZ01000949.1:0-714 GCF_001635225.1 Oleiphilus sp. HI0086 | reverse complement strand
TATGTATTCAGTGCAAGATATCTAACTTATGTTAGATGGGTTTCCCCATTCGGAAATCGTTGGGTCAAAGCTTGTTTACCAGCTTACCAACGCTTATCGCAGGTTACTACGTCCTTCATCGCCTCTGACTGCCAAGGCATCCACCGTATGCGCTTAGTCACTTAACTATATAACCCGAAGTAGTCTTCTAAGACGACCTTTTACCATCTTAGTACTTAAGCTATATATATGACCATTCGTAACGTTTTCGCCGGATAACGCTTGATATGAATCTCATTTCTTTCGTTATCCATGATTAAATTATTCGCTGATATGTGAATAATCTAATCACTTAGCAATGAGTTGCATTATGTCATCACAACATAAAACAACGTCTACTATTACTTACCTAATTGTTAAAGAGCTTCTAATCGCATGATTAGAAATAAATACACTTTACTTAATTCAAACTTAAACCAAGCAAATACACTTATTTATAATCATTTCAATTTTGGAAATTGGTGGAGCTATGCGGGATCGAACCGCAGACCTCCTGCGTGCAAGGCAGGCGCTCTCCCAGCTGAGCTATAGCCCCAATCCCAGAGCATTTTATCCTCTGCTTTAACGTTCATTAAAGTCAGACTCAAAAAATCGTAGATTTTAGTTAATCTAGGCAAATGACTGCGAAGCATAGCCTGCTATGCGAGTAATCATTTAACGATGAGTAACTGAAAT
>NZ_LWFZ01000948.1:0-621 GCF_001635225.1 Oleiphilus sp. HI0086 | reverse complement strand
TTGGCTTTTAACCAATTGGTCGCAGGTTCGAATCCTGCACGACCCACCATTTTTTTCCGCTGTTCTATTGTAGAGAAGTTGGTGGCAATAGACACGATAGATGAGCAAAAAATGTTGAAAAACATTGTCTAAACGTGACGTTACTAGCATCGCAAATTCACAAGATTCCANCGGGTCGTTAGCTCAGTTGGTAGAGCAGTTGGCTTTTAACCAATTGGTCGCAGGTTCGAATCCTGCACGACCCACCATTTTTCTCCGCTGTTCTAATGTAGAGAAGTTGGTGGCAACAGAGCCGATCGATGAGCATAAAATGTTGAAAAACATTGTCTAAACTTGATGTTACTAGCATCGCTAGTTCACAAGATTCCAGCGGGTCGTTAGCTCAGTTGGTAGAGCAGTTGGCTTTTAACCAATTGGTCGCAGGTTCGAATCCTGCACGACCCACCATTCCCTTCGAAAGTCCGCTGTCCCAATATTTCCAGCTAATTCATTAGTTTTAACATATAGTCATTTGTTAGTCTGCGCTCGCTGCTTCGATCTGCTTGCGTTGGTACTCAATCAATTATAGATTTTACTGTCACAAGGATTATACTATGGCACCCAAATTTTAGGTGCAGCTTC
>NZ_LWFZ01000947.1:0-316 GCF_001635225.1 Oleiphilus sp. HI0086 | reverse complement strand
TGTCCCGAATGAATTCGCTTATAAGTATTTTTATTGCTGTAAGTGCGGTCATAAAATCGAGGCAAAAAGTGAATCAATCACCTAACCAGTTGCGCAATGATCGCCCCGGAAAAACACCCGGGGCTGGACTCGCTTTGCTGCGCGTCGCTCGCCCATTCGCAAGGCGTTATGTTTTTTGAGGGATTATGAACAAAGCTCTATTTGAAAAGTTACTTGGTGCGAGCATTATTCTAAATGCTCTTTATTGTCTTATATTTTCGCTCATCGATTCTTATCAATTGTTATCGCTCATAACTGGTGCCAGCGATAGAGAGAT
>NZ_LWFZ01000946.1:0-442 GCF_001635225.1 Oleiphilus sp. HI0086 | reverse complement strand
CGCCTATTAATAATTTGCCTAACTTTTGCAGGTTGGGGATACCTTCCAAAAACAGAATGCGCTCAATCAGCTCATCTGCCTGCTTCATATCTTTGATAGATTTTTTATATTCTTTTTTATTTAGGCCTTCGAGGCCCCAGTTTTTAAACATACGAGCATGCAAAAAGTATTGATTAATCGCTATAAGCTCATTGCCCAGGATTTTATTAAGGTGTTGAATAACTTGTTTGTCGCCTTGCATTATCACGCCCCCTTTTTTATCAGTGTGGTGCGATGAGTATATTACTTTTTAAATTCAAAAGGCACGTTATTGCTTTAATAATCACAGACTTAATAAACTAAATAGTTATCATTAAGTTTTTAAGGTTTGATACTGGATAGGCTAGATAGAATCGAAGGGAAAGGAAAGGAAAGGAAAAAGACTGCTTAAACACGAACCTCT
>NZ_LWFZ01000945.1:0-477 GCF_001635225.1 Oleiphilus sp. HI0086 | reverse complement strand
ACCCAATTTGAACCTTCACCTACCACCTCAGAACCTCAGTCTTCGAACACTGGTTCCTCAAACTCTTCAAACTCTTCAAACTCTTCAAACTCTTCAAACTCTTCAAACTCTTCAAACTCATAATGGTCTTTTTCATCCCTTTCATAATCAGATTACCGGCGACTCACCGTCCAAGAAATATAATAATCGATGGTATGGCAGAGCCTCTATACAGAGACTTATGGACAAAGGCTTCATGTTGGGCGCCAGCTATTACTTCAAGCAAGCATCTTCTATAACAAGAGAGCCGATCAGAAAGCTCGGATTGAGCACAACTTGGGTACCTAATCGAAAGCGCAGTTACAGCTTGCTCTCCGGATTTGGTTTGAGCGAATCCAGCTCAGACTGATCCCTGGGTATCCAAAGTAGCTTTAAGTTCTAAATTCAGTTGAGGTCCAAACAACTGAGCTCAACAAGGCAAAAATAAAAAACCCGCAT
>NZ_LWFZ01000944.1:0-2017 GCF_001635225.1 Oleiphilus sp. HI0086 | reverse complement strand
CTTTGCAGATTCAGCCACCTACTGCATGGGCGAATAGGAGGATATGACAATGAAAGCAACTAATACCTTAAAAAGCATTTGTTTATCACTCCTTGCCCTAATTCTACTTAGCGCCTGCGGTACTGACAGCGGCCAGGAAAATACCGACAACCCTAACACTAACCAAAACACCAGTACCGATGAGTATCTAGGCCCTGCGCCAGAAACTGACGATGCGCTAAAGTTTCAGACCGAGTTTTGGGAAAATATCGTTACTGAAAACCGCTGCGGCGCTTGCCACGGTGCTGATGGTCAGTCCCCTAAATTCGCACGCTTCGACGACGTTAACCTGGCACTTGCTGATGCCAGTAGCTTGATCGATCGAGATGACCCGGCAGAATCGGCTCTTATCACAAAAGTTGCAAACGGCCATAATTGCTGGGCATCTAACGGACAAGGTGGCACCGATATCGACACCTGTGTAACGATTCTCACTGGGTGGGTCGAAAATTGGNTGGGTGACAATGCTGCCAGCACTAATGAAATCATCCTACGCTCTCCACAAATCAAAGACCCTGGGAGCAGTAAGTCCTTCCCTGAGGATACTTTAAGCTACTCAAGCACTGTCTACCCTCTACTCACAGAGTATTGCAGTGACTGTCATGTCGAAGGCCAGCAAACTCCTTTTATTGGCAGCTCCGATGTTGACACCTCTTACCTGGCTGCTCAGAGTCGAATTAGCCTGGAAACCCCCGGTAACTCCCGACTAGTACAACGCTTACTCAATGAGTTTCATAACTGCTGGGAAGTTGGTTGTGAAGCCTCATCAACTGAAATGAGAACAGCGATCGAAGCCTTTTCTAATTCGATCACTGCCGCCGCGATTGACGAAACACTGATTACCAGTAAAGCGCTTGTATTGGTGGGTGACGGCATCGTTGCCAACTCAGGTGGCCGCTATGAAGATGATGTGATTGCCCTATACGAGTTCAAAGCCGGTGAAGGTACTCTTGCCAACGACACCAGCGGTGTAGACCCGGCCATCAACCTTGAATTGAGCGGCAACGTCGAGTGGGTCGGCGGTTGGGGCATTAAGTTTGGCGCTTCGTATATCGACGAAGAAACCAATACCCGTGTCGGCAACGGTAAAGCGCAAGGCAAGACCGAAGACAGTAAAAAGCTCTACGATGAAATACGTGGCACGTCTCAATATTCTATAGAGGCTTGGGTTGTTCCAGCGAATGTTACGCAGGAAGACTCGCGCATTGTGTCGTACTCGGGCTCGGCCAGCTCTCGTAACTTTGCTTTGCAACAGACCTTGTACAACTACGACTTTTACAATACTACTAACGACTTCAACGAAGCACTTTCAACCGCCGATGCAGATGAAAGACTTCAAGCCAGCCTTCAGCATGTTGTCGCCACCTACTCCGCAACACAAGGCAGAAAGCTCTATGTTAATGGTGTCTATACCGAAGATGAAGACAGCGTAGCCCCTGGCCTTCTAAATGGTTGGAACGAAAGTTTTGCCCTCGTATTGGGTAATGAAACCGATGGCAACGAACTATGGGAAGGCACGCTAAGGATGCTAGCTATTCATAGCCGTGCGTTAACACAAGAGCAAATCACCCAAAACTATAACTCCGGCGTAGGTGAGAAATTCTACATGCTATTTGGTGTATCTCATCTTGTGGATACCGATGACCCCGACACAGCCGATGACTTTATTTTCTTTGAAGCCAGCCAGTTTGATAGCTTTAGCTACTTATTCTCTGATGCACGCTTTGTCAGCCTTAACGACAATGTTGAACTAGACGACATCACTTTAAGAGGCATGAAGATCGCCATCAACGGGCAAGAAGTAAATGTTGGACAAGTCTACCAAAACCTAAACATTAGTTTGAACGACGAAGACTATGTAGCGGGTAACGGGCAAGTTTTATCTAACCTGGGAACCATCGTTCCTTTGGATAAAGCAGCCGATGAAGACGAGTTTTTCTTAAGCTTTACGGAGATTGGCAGCCGCTCGCGCGATGAA
>NZ_LWFZ01000943.1:0-1135 GCF_001635225.1 Oleiphilus sp. HI0086 | reverse complement strand
GCGGCTTGGGTACCAGTGCAGCCAGCTTGGCCATGAAGTCCATGGGTTCGAAGATCACATGGGTTGTGCCATTGCGATACGGGGTTTTGAGTTCATACCGAACGTGTCCATTGGAGGTCAATGCCAGGCGCTTTTCTGAAACAGCGGGTCGGCTAACGTAGCGGCAGAGCCGTTCGAGTTTATCCCTCTGATGTCCTTCGGCCATCACACCGGCATGGAGTGAAAACCCTGCCACTTTAGCCGCTTGGCCATAGCCTGGCTTCTCACTTTCGCAATGAGGGAAGGTTTGCAGGGTGAAGACCTTACTCCCTTGCTGGGGGCCGGTGGCGATGCGGTAAGTCACCGAGGAACCGTGCAGTTGCGTGAGTACATCTCCTCCTTCCTCGTCCAGCGTCAACCAGGTATTCTCGGCATCTCGCTCCAACAGACCGCGTTTTTCCAGGCAGCGAGCGACCCGGTGGCTGAGGGTGTTAACGAGCGCATTGAGTTCATGTTGAGTGGGTGCCTTGACCCGATGGAACCGCCGTTGGCCATAGGTATCTTCGGCGTATACGCCATCGAGAAATAGCATGTGGTAATGGACATTAAGGTTGAGCGCAGAACCAAAGCGTTGGATCAACGTCACTGCACCGGTTTGTGCGGTAGCCTTGGTAAAACCAGCCTGCCTAATTAAATGCGTAGAGACTGTGCGGTAGACAATGCCTCACACTTTACCCATCAGCTCTGGATGGCGAGCCAGCAGGAATCGTAACTGGAAGGGAAAGCTCAGCACCCACTGGCGTATGGGAACTTTGGGAAACACCTCATCCACCAAGAGCGCGGCACTCTCCGCCATCCGGCGGGCACCACAGCTGGGGCAGAACCCTCTGCGCTTGCAGCTAAATGCGACCAATCGTTCATGATGGCAATCCTCGCAGCGGACACGCAAAAAGCCATATTCCAGCCGACCACATTGGAGAAAATCTTCGAACTCTCTCTGAACGTAACGAGGCAAGCTTTGTCCCTGACCCTCCAACGAGGACTTAAAGACAGGATAATGTTCCTGAACCAATTGATAGAGGAGCGTCTTTTCGGGCTGATGGCGTTCATAGTATGGTGCTTGACTCGCCCAGACATTCCTTGCCGGTGACATGAG
>NZ_LWFZ01000942.1:0-709 GCF_001635225.1 Oleiphilus sp. HI0086 | reverse complement strand
TTTTGAACACATATCATGATTTGATATGTGTTTATTGCCTAAATAGCTGCGATATCATTGCTCATTAAAACACTATAGAAATTTTTCAATACTATTGCTCTTAATCTTAGAGCCACTCTCGGGAGTTTCCTTTTTATGCAAAAGCAGAAAGAACTTTACGCTGGTAAAGCAAAATCAGTTTATACCACAGAAGATCCAAACAAATTTGTTCTTTTGTTTAGAGACGATACCTCTGCTTTTGATGGCGAGAAAATGGAGCAGCTGAATCGAAAGGGCATGGTAAATAATAAGTTTAACGCTTTTATCATGCAGGCCTTAGAAGAGGCTGGTATCGAAACTCATTTTGAAGCCTTGCTATCAGATAACGAGTGCCTGGTAAAAAATCTTGAAATGTTGCCTGTGGAGTGTGTTGTTCGTAACTATGCAGCGGGTAGCATCGTACGCCGCCTAGGTGTTGAAGAAGGAAAAGAATTGACTCCACCTACGTTCGAACTATTCCTAAAAGACGACGCCCTGCATGACCCAATGATTAACGTTTCTCACTGTGTATCCTTTGGTTGGGCCACGAAAGAACAGCTTGTCGAAATGGAAAAGCTTACCTATCGAGTAAACGATGTGCTGTCAGCAATGTTTGACAAGGCGGGTATGCTATTGGTTGATTACAAGCTAGAGTTTGGTTTGTCTGAAGGTAGAATTGTTCTTGGTGATG
>NZ_LWFZ01000941.1:0-546 GCF_001635225.1 Oleiphilus sp. HI0086 | reverse complement strand
TGCCTGAGCCCCATCGAAAGCACCAAGCCTGGACGCCGGAGAGACTGATCTCTTGGGGCGCTCGAATCGGGCCTGCAACGCAATCCATCGTACTAAACCTACTCGAACAAAAGAAGGTACCCGAACAAGCTTATCGAGTCTGCTTGGGTTTACTGAATCTGGCAAAACAATACACACCAGAAAGATTAGAAGCCGCTTGCTTACGGGCTCAGCATATCAATGCCCGACGACTGGCAAATATTAAGTCCATATTAGAAAGCAATATGGATCAACTGCCACTTCCATTATCACCTCAGACTTCGCCATCACCTCAAACAGAGACTCATCGTAACGTGCGCGGCGCTGATTACTACCACTAAAAACCCACCCCAAAACCAATAGGAAAAAACATGTTAGAAACACAAAGCTTACAGCAACTTCGACAGCTCAAGTTAACCGGTTTAGCCGAAGCACTAGAGATGCAGTTTAATCAACCCAATACCTATGAAGAGCTTAGCTTCGCCGAACGAATTAACCTAGCAGTACAACAAGAAGTGACTTACCGGC
>NZ_LWFZ01000940.1:0-7686 GCF_001635225.1 Oleiphilus sp. HI0086 | reverse complement strand
AGACAACAAAGTGCGAGCAGTATCATCAGCCTTTACGCAAGCCGCACCGATATGCACGCTATCATCGCGCAACAAGTGCTTGATATCAGAGAGTGAACAAATTTCTGATATCATTTTTGGCACCAGGACATCAATTTCATCATCCATAACACTCGGCATAAACACACTAAAATCGGCACCACTTCGCCTCGCAGCAAACGCATTCTGATGACGCTGTTCATATTTTTGCAGTATCTGCGCAACACTCGTCAACAGAGCATCGCCTCGATCTCGCCCCAATGACTCGTTAACTGCACCAAAGTCGTTAAGTTGCACTAAGACCAGACTTCCTTTTGCTGTGTGCTGCTGTGAATCCAGCTCTGTCTTTAAACGCCCATCAAAACCTTCACGGTTACTTAGGCCGGTAAGTGTGTCAACAAAAGATGCCTGACGCAGGTCCTCGATCAAATTTAATTGCTCTTCAAACACCCCGCCAAGCTGCCTGGCCATATCATTCATCGCATCGGCAACGCCTGCAAGCTCTCGGAATACAGGATGAGGAGCCCTAAAATCAAAATGGCGATGACTCATTTCCTGTGCATGAAACTGAAGCTGTTTTAAAGGCTTTAACACACCAGCTAATAGCCAACGCGCTGCAAATAAGCCGAGCACCAAAATACTTAGAAACCAAATTGACTCAGAACGAATCACTTTCCACAATTCAAGGTAGGCGTAACCAGGATGACTCTCTACCACAATCGTGCCCAACTGTTTCCAACCAGCTACAACTTCTGCACTTTTGGCAGGGGCCTTTAGATCAAGCAGAGAGACAAACCAGTCAGGGACAGTATCAACAGTTAAAGAGTTAGCGCGCACGACAATGGCGGCACCGTTCAAGTCAAAAAAAACAATTTTTCTGTAGTCACCACTGTCGAATATCGTGTCAACAATTCGCGCTGCCGCCACGCGATCTTGAGCATCTATACTCGTCGATAATGACAAGCCCAAAGAAGTAGCAGCATCCTGTGCATGGGACTGCAATTGATTCTGCAAATAGTCACGCATGGTGGTGATATTCAGCGTAAAGCTTCCAACCAACAACAACAGCAACATAATGCTAATATAAGCAAATAGTGTCCTTTGTAAGCTAGGACCCTGATTTGTCAGGCTATGACTATGCCTCATGATTAGGCCTCACTTACTTTATCTCCATCAGTATCTTCATTGGTGTCTTTTTATTAGCAAAGCCCAAGTATAAAAACGACCCGACCTCTTTCACCACAGAAATCATAATGGCCAGCCTGTAGGCATTGCTTCCATATAACAATAGATCAACTTACACATCCTGACATTTTTTGACGATAAAAACCTCCATATTCAGGGGATTATGCTAAATTATGTAGAGACGATTCGCGTTTACAAAAAGAATTCTTCCATTAGGATCAAGGAATGGCTCAGGACAACCAACGAGAGAAACTTAAACAACTGTTTGCAAAACGAGTTACGACGCAAGCCAGAGTTGTATTAGATGTCTATCAAAAGTGCAAACTCTCCTCTTGGGAAGACCTGGATCGCACTCAAGATTTAAATGATGCGAGTGAAAAACTAGAGCGTTTTGCAACCCGCTTTGAGATGTCTCGCCAGGAGACTTCGGCACGAAAAATTAACCAGCTACTGAGCAATGTTAACCCTGAAGCCCCGCTTTCGTTAGACAGCCAACAAAAAATTGAGTCCTTTATTCAGGAGCTGAATGAGTGCACTTTGCGAAAGAGTGATACCGGAGGGGGGCGAAGCGACACCTCGCACTCGAATCCACGTACTTTTTTACGCACTCCGATTTACCTCGCGCTAAACAACACCGAGTACGCTAACCGCATTATTAATCAGCTGGAGTTCTTTGGTTTTCGTTCAATCAACTTCAGTGATGTTGATGATTTTGTTCACGCAGCTAAGCAGGATAAGCCAGAGACCATCGTAGCCGATGTAGATTTTGGCGGGCATAAGCTTGCTGGCATCGATGCCGTTCAAGTAATCCAGGAGTCTCACGAGACAACTATTCCAGTTATTTATGTTAGCGAGAGCACTGACGACATTCAGACCCGGCTAAAAGCATCGCGCACAGGCGGCGAAGAGTTTTTTTATCGAGCCATCGACCCTGGCCAGCTAATAGAAAAAATTGAGCAATATACGCACGCCAACATTCAGGACCCATACCGTATTCTGGTAGTCGATGACTCTAAAGCACAAGCAAAGTACATTGAGAATATATTGCACAAAGCCGGCATGATTCCTCACATCATTACCGAGCCGATGGATATCCTGGTAGCCTTGGCGGATTTCCAGCCTGAGATAATTATCATGGATATGTACATGCCAGGCTGTACCGGTATGGAGCTAGCCCGAGTGATACGCCAGCAAGACAAGTTTCACAGCGTACCTATCATTTACCTCTCTGCAGAAGATGACGTCAACAAACAGCTACACGCGATGAGTCTTGGAGGCGATGACTTTCTAACGAAACCTATCGACCCGAAACACCTCATCGCCACGCTGCGAAACCGAGGCCGAAGAGCTCGATCCCTTTTGGCACTAATGATTCGCGATAGCCTGACCGGGCTTTACAATCATACCCATACTCTACATTTGCTAGAAATTGAAGTTGCTAAAGCAGCGGAAAGCGAACTACCTGTCTGTTTCGCAATGCTCGATATCGACTACTTCAAAAAGATTAATGATAACTACGGCCACCCTATTGGCGACCGCGTACTGAAAAGCCTTTCTCTTTTCCTTAAACAGCGGCTACGTAAAACAGACCACATCGGTCGCTATGGTGGCGAAGAGTTTGCCATCGTACTGCCAAATACTTCTGAACGCGATGCTAAAACTATTCTTAACGAAATACGTGAACGCTTTGCAGAATTACCACAGCCCGCCGGAACCGGCACATTCAATGTCACCTTTAGTTGCGGCATTGCATTAGCTGACCACGAAAACGCTCAATCCTTATGTGAAAAGGCTGATCATGCCCTATACGAAGCAAAGAGAAATGGACGAAATAATGTCCGTTGCTACAATACAGAACTGTAAGAAAACCTGCTTGTAAATAACGCAATATATGGGCAAACTAGCCACTATATTGTAGATAAAGTGTCATAAAAAGAAACTACACTTGTAGACATTTCTCACGGCACTTAGAATTAACTTTCTCTTTCACATGTTTTTACGAGCATCGTCTGATTATGGCTAGCATACTGGTACTTCATGGCCCAAACCTAAACCTTTTAGGCACCCGCGAACCCGAAATTTACGGCTCAGAAACTCTCAATGATATCAACTCTCGCTTAAAAGCCTGCGCCAAGAATAACAATATCGCGCTCAACACGTTGCAAAGCAATGCTGAACACGAACTTATCGAGCGCATACATCAAGCTAAGCAAGATGATACTCAGTTTATAATTATTAACCCTGCGGCATTTACGCATACGAGCGTAGCAATCCGAGATGCTCTACTAGCGATTGATATTCCTTTTATCGAAGTACATTTATCAAATGTTCATGCTAGAGAAACATTTCGCCATCATTCTTATTTCTCTGATGTCGCATTAGGCGTCATCTGCGGGCTGGGCAGCTTAGGTTACGATGCTGCGCTCAGCAAAGCCCTGCAGGCGCTATAAACCTAATACAGGAATTGTTATGGATATTCGAAAAATCAAAAAGCTGATCGAATTAATCACCGAGTCAGATGTAGAAGAACTAGAGATTAAGGAAGGCGAAGAGTCCATCCGCATCAACCGTCGCAAGCATGTTGTCGCCGCACCAGCAGCGGCCCCAGCACCCGTAACGTCTGCTTCAGCACCTATCACAGAAACATCCACTGCAAGTCCGGCACCGGCGAGCACCTCTAGTGACCAGACAATCAATGCCCCTATGGTCGGCACCTTCTACAAGGCGCCCTCACCTGACTCCGCCCCATTTGTTGAAGTTGGACAAAGCGTTAAGGCTGGCGATGTCTTGTGCATCATTGAAGCAATGAAAATGATGAACCAAATCGAGGCAGACCGAAGCGGCGTTATTCAGTCGATAGAAGTCAGTGACGGAGAACCTATCGAGTTCGATCAGATACTATTTACAATTGCATAAGGCTCGCAGGTAACACTGATGTTAAAAAAAGTTCTAATCGCTAATCGTGGCGAAATAGCCTTACGAATTCTACGCGCCTGCAAAGAGATCGGTATTCCTTCGGTCGCCGTACACTCCAAGGTTGATAGAGACCTTATGCACGTTCGCTTGGCAGACGAGTCAGTTTGTATTGGTAATAACAGCCCTGTCGAGAGCTACCTCAATATACCTGCAATAATCAGCGCCGCTGAAGTGACCAATGCTGTTGGCATTCATCCTGGCTACGGTTTTCTTGCTGAAAATGCTGACTTCGCAGAACAAGTCGAAAAGAGCGGCTTTACCTTCATTGGCCCCCCTGCCAGTGTCATTCGCTTAATGGGGAATAAAGTTTCAGCCATCAAAGCCATGACAAAAGCCGGCGTACCGACGGTTCCTGGCTCCGACGGCCCGATCACAAATAATCAAGATCGAACCAAAGCTATTGCACGCAAAATTGGCTACCCGGTTATTATCAAAGCAGCCTCAGGTGGTGGCGGCCGGGGTATGAGAGTTGTTAACGACGAAGCTGAACTACTCACCTCGATTCAGCTAACACAGTCTGAAGCCAAAGCCGCTTTTGGCGATGACACCGTTTACCTTGAAAAATTTCTCGACACACCCCGGCATGTCGAAATCCAGGTACTTGCAGATAACCATGGCAATGTCATTCACTTAGGTGACCGTGACTGTTCACTGCAACGAAGACACCAAAAAGTTATCGAAGAAGCCCCTGCACCAAATATTAACGAGGAAGCCCGACAAGCCACGTTTGCCGCCTGCGTAAAAGCCTGCAAAGATATCGGCTATCGCGGAGCAGGAACATTTGAGTTCTTATACCAGGATGACAGTTTCTATTTTATCGAAATGAATACCCGAGTACAGGTAGAGCACCCTGTAACAGAAATGATAACAGGCATTAATATCGTTAAAGAGCAAATTAGAATTGCTAGCGGCCTACCACTTTCAGTCTCTCAAGCTGAAGTAAATCTTGAAGGCCATGCGATAGAGTGCCGCATTAACGCTGAAAATGCTCAAACCTTTGCACCGAGCCCCGGCTTAGTTAAACAGTTTCACGCGCCCGGTGGCATGGGAGTCCGTGTCGATTCGCATTTATATAGCGGCTATCGTGTACCTCCATTTTACGACTCTTTAGTTGCCAAAATCATTTGTCATAGCGAAAACCGTAATGCGGCGATGAACCGTATGACAAACGCACTTGACGAGCTAGTCGTAGACGGAATTGACACAAATATTGACCTTCACCGCAAGCTACTTTCCGATAGCGGATTTCGAGAGCTCGAATTTAATATCCATCATCTGGAAAAGAATATCCTTTAGTTTCATCTAATGTATTTCATTCCCGACTATCAGGAAGTCACTGACTTATGAACTGGATCCAAGTTAAAGCCAATATATCTCCCGCCATCGCAGAAGCTCTCGAAGAAGGCTTGCTCGCGGCGGGAGCCAGCGCAGTGACTCTCGAAGATGCTCAAGACCAGCCAGTGCTAGAGCCCGAACGGGGCACAACGCCGCTTTGGGAAGAAACGATCGTCACCGGGCTGTTTTCTGCCGATGAGGACCAAAAAGCTATTAGAGCCATCACTGAAAGTGTCTTCACCAATCTTTCAGATCAGACCTTCCCTGAATTGCGTTTTGAAATATTGGAAAACGAAGACTGGACGCGTAAATGGATTGATAACTTCAAACCCATTCAGTTTGGTCGCCGCTTATGGATATGCCCAAGCTGGCATGACATTCCTGAGCCAAACGCTGTCAACCTGATGCTCGACCCTGGCCTGGCTTTCGGCACTGGCACACACCCCACAACTGCACTTTGCTTAAAATGGCTAGATGCTTATGCGCTAAACGATGACGGCCTAAACAACAAAACTGTCGTAGATTTTGGCTGTGGTTCCGGAATACTGGGCTTGGCCGCATTATTACTCGGCGCCAAATCGGTGGTTGGAATCGACAACGACCCTCAAGCTTTGCTGGCTACCCAAGACAATGCCAAGAGAAACGAGGTCGAAGCTCAGCAGTTCCCGGTCTATCTTCCAGAAGATAGCCCTAAAGACCAAGTAGACCTGGTTCTGGCTAATATTCTTGCTCAACCACTGCATGACTTACGTAGCAATATTGCCGCTTTAGTTAAACCTAAAGGAAAATTAATTCTATCTGGAATTCTTGAGCATCAGGCAGCTGCGCTAGTTCACGACTATGAAGAATGGTTTGAAATGGATAAACCTCAGCTAGAGGATGGCTGGGTATGCTTGACCGGCACAAAAAAAGACTGATAATAGCCTTANAATAATTCAGGAAAAACACACACGATGAGCAATCAGCGACTGACACAATGCCCGCACTGTAAGGCTTCGTTTAAAGTCTCTGAAGAACAATTAAG
This sequence comes from Oleiphilus sp. HI0086, assembly GCF_001635225.1. NCBI lineage: Bacteria > Pseudomonadati > Pseudomonadota > Gammaproteobacteria > Oceanospirillales > Oleiphilaceae > Oleiphilus > Oleiphilus sp. HI0086. The sequence continues at coordinate 1,148 of NZ_LWFZ01000940.1, read as the reverse complement.
TGCTGCCAACGGCAGAGTTCGCTGCGGCGCCTGCATGAACATCTTCGATGCAATTGCCTATAGCTTGTCCGATACTGAGAAGCAAACAGCAAACAAGCCTTCTCCTGAACCCTCCGAAGACCAACAAAGTTCAGCTATCGACCTGGAAGATAGTCTACTAGAGTCTGAAGATAAGCTATTTGCCGATAACCCTGAAGAAGATCTGCATGAACCCGGCTACTCAGGCAGCGCCGATGGCTCTGATGAGTTTAGCACCTCTTTCCTGGAACTAGATTCCGCAGACAACAGTGACCCTTACTCAACCAGCTTTAAAAAACTTGACGATACCTTTGTTTCTGAAGAGAGTGAAGAAATCATCGACGAAAGCTGGACTCAGGAAATCCTCGAAGATATTCAAGATGAACAAGGTAAACAGAAGGTAGAACCAACATTCTCCGCTTCAGCTATAGAGCAGGCCTCAGTCACACAAGCTGAGACATCGACTGAATCAGCCTTCGGAGAGCCCGGGAGCGGTTTCTCTGAGACTTCTCCGTATGAGAAAATTGAATTTCAATACGACCAGGATAGCCCCAATAATAGACATTGGCTTGTCAGTTTATTATTCATTCTCGCTAATATATCGCTCATCGTAATACTGCTAGGGCAAGCGGTATGGTTTCACTATGAAAAGCTCGCCAAGTACCCTAAAGTTTCTGAGTTATATGAGCTAGCATGTGAACACTTATCTTGCACATTGCCAAAGCTTGAAGATATCGAAAAAATTAAAAGCAACAACCTCGTTGTCAGAAGTCACCCCACTCAACGCAAGTCCCTCATAATCGACACCGTGATAGTGAATGAAGCTGCTTTCAATCAAGCGTTCCCCGACTTAGCTCTTTATTTTTCAGACATAAACAAAAATATCGTTGCCCAACGCTTATTCCAAGCGAAAGAGTATTTGTCTGGCGATCTAGCCAGCTGGCACGAAATGCCAAGTCAGCAGCCAATTCATATTTCACTCGAAATCGTTGACCCAGGAAAAGAAGCGGTTAACTACTCTCTAAAGTTTTTCTCCCCTCAACCCTAAGCTCCAAGGAACAAGACATAGATCAATTGTCAACCAATAAGAGCAAAATATAACCAAAAAAAGCCACCTTTTTTGCTTTTAC
>NZ_LWFZ01000939.1:0-299 GCF_001635225.1 Oleiphilus sp. HI0086 | reverse complement strand
TGCATTGAGCTCTTGTTTAAGCTGCCAGACATACCAAACTTCCGACATAAACGGCGTATTCCGGTTTCGGTATAAAGTATTTAGCACAAGCGCTACGGCAGACACTACACCCACCAGATTCAGAACGAAATTTGAACCTCCAGGTTCCCCAACTAAATGAATCAGTAGGGTTGATACGCTAAGCGCGATCGCCAATAAAGCAACAATGCTTCCAGCAATCACCCAGTTAAGGTGCTTTCGATAAGTTGTTTTATCAATATTCTGTAAATTCATATTCTTCTAACTAAAACCTCTAAATA
>NZ_LWFZ01000938.1:0-344 GCF_001635225.1 Oleiphilus sp. HI0086 | reverse complement strand
GTCGCTTAATGGGGCCTGTTCCCAGAACTCAATGTCATCACCATCACCGCATATAATATTAATGCCTTGTTCCTTGAACCCCTGTGCCCGTTTTGGGTCAAGCTCAACACCGCAGATCTTCCCGGGGAGATCCCTTTCTGCTTCATGATAAGCGCCTTTTCCAACACGCCCCATGCCGACAATTAAGACTTCTTTGTCTTTGATAGGTAAAAAGGTTTGTTGGGAGGTATCACAAGGACGTTCAAAACGCGAGAAGGCGTCTTTTTTGTTTGCGTATATTCGATGTGCAAACTTGTAAATAATTGAGCTAAATACCATCGAATGAGTTGTCGATAGGGCGATGA
>NZ_LWFZ01000937.1:0-3714 GCF_001635225.1 Oleiphilus sp. HI0086 | reverse complement strand
GCAGTCTGTTCGCGTTATCATCATTCCTGACATGGCTATGGATACGCCTCACTATGAGTTACGTAGACTTCGTGAAGACGAAACCAGTGATGATCAAGCTAGTTACAAAATAGAAACAACACAGCCAGAGGAACAAGCAGTTCCAACAGCCGCAGCAAAAGAAGTCGTGCGCGAAGAAGCTGCGGTTAAATCTATTTCACATGCTAGCCCTGCACCTCAAGTTTCAGCGCCTGCAACTGAAGCTGCACCTCAAAAGCAAGCTGAGCAAAGCGAAGAAACTGGCCTAATGAAGCGTTTGAAATCCAAGCTATCGGCAATGTTCAGCGCAGAAGAGAAAGCCTCCTCTGTTGCTAATGAAGCACCTGCTAGAAAGCAGCAGCGCAGCACTCAAGGCAACCGCAGTAACCAGAAGAATAGAAACAAGCAACGAGACTCTCAGTCTGGCGATAACGCTTCAGGCAACAACCGCAACCGTAATAAGTCTGGCCAAAATCGAAATCAACGCGATGAAAATCGCAGAGATGATCGCGGCAACCAACGTAACCGACGCAATCAAAACAATGACTCGCGTCGTAGCAATGATAATCGCGGCAACAGATCAAATTCTGAGAACACTCGCGACCAGAAGCAAAACGATTCACGCACTCAGAACAAAGAAGGTTCGCAGCGCAGAAATCGTAGCGGTAACCGTCCTGCCAAGAAATATGAGGATAAACAACGCCCTGAAGAAGCGCCCGTGGTAAACAATACCTTAGCAAAAGCGGACGACAGTGTAGAAGCCAATACCACAAAGCCTGAAGCTAAAAGCAGCGAAAATAAATCCACTACTCGCTCTTCTAACCGTAGACGTTCAGAAAACCGTGGCGAGCGCCGTAGCAAAGCTCCTACGAAGAATGCTGAAACTGACACCAAGGGTGCAGTTAGCACAGTAAGCGAAAGCCTTAAGGAAACCGCTAAGCCTGTCGCTACAACTGAGCCTAAAGCAGAAGTCTCAAAACCTAAGGTAGAAGAGAAGAGTTCATTGCCTCAAGCGAGTAGCAACGCTAGCCCTGCACCTGCTGCAACTGAAAGCAAGGAAGATAAAAGCTCTGATAAAGCTGAAGTTGCCGAAACTAAAGCTGTAGATTCGCCTAAAGCAGTAAAAGAGAGCAAAGCAGAAACAAGTGATGAAACTGCAACTGAAGTAACTACATCAGATGCCAGCTCTAGTGATAGCGAAGAGAAAACTTCGACTCGCCGACCTCGTAGCCGTAACCCTCGTAGAAATCGAGGCAATAAAGCGACAAACAGCAAGTCGGATGCCTCTCCAACGAAGACGCAAGCTGTTGCTGATAAGGAAAGCGCGACAAAAGAAATAACTGGCAATACAAGCCCTAAAGCCGAAGCGAAGCCGGCTGATGAGCATAAAGTCGAAGTTAAAAAGCCAGCTCGCCGTCGTAGACCTAACCGCTCTAACCGGGTTCACAATGACCCAAGAGCGCAATCAGCTGAAACTGAAAGCGCGGCGGCTCCTAAGTCACCAGAGCTGTCAGCTGTTAAGGTTGAGGTGAGCCCCGCTGAATCAACAGCAAAAGCTGAAGACAGTAAAGCAACTCAGACTACAGATACTGAATAGCATTTCCGCTAATTAAGTTCTGAAAGACCTCAGAGCCGGTATGAGCAATTAGTTCTTACCGGCTTTTTTATGCTTACCAGGTACTGCAGATACTAATCTGTGGAAAATCAGTTTATACTCTCGTTTTTTATACCACCCCGCTCCCAACCAGCGCCCATACACACATGAACGCATTGGTTGCACTGTCATACGGTTTTAGCAAATGTCACTAAGCGAACAACAAATTGAACAGCTCGAAGATATTCTTTTTGCCGAGCATCTAAATGAAGAGGCTTTGGATTATTTTGGCTTTCACGGCCTTGTATGCGCCAGTGTTATCGGGCCGGTAGACTTTGACACTAACACTCTTATCTCTGTGCTATTTGGCAATGATGATATCGAGCTTAGTGAATCTGAAATCGCCACTATTGAAAGCTGTATCGAAGAGATCAAGTCGACATTGCTTGAAGAGATTAATGAAGACCGCGATATACTCTTACCCTACAGCGATGAAACTGATGACGACAGCGAAACTCACTACGATGCCTGTCTTGAAAGCTGGTGCACAGGCTTTATGGAAGGTTTCTTCTACAAAGAAAAGGCATGGTTCTGCAAAGGTGAAGATGTTACCGCCGAATTGCTACTTCCTATCATGGCCCTTTCAGGCCTATTTGATAGTGATGAGTTTCAAGAAATACGTCGAAACGAAAAGCTTTTATCCCAATTCGAAGAAATTATGCCGGAGCAATTGGTGGATATCTTTCTTTTCTATCATTCGGATTAAGTGCCAAGGTCGCCTCGACACAGCGGCCTTCATCACTATATTCAACCGTTTCACACAGAGATCGGACCAGCGCAATTCCGCGCCCCCATGGTTTAGTATTCATTGCCAGGTCTTCGTTCTGTGAAGCAAAATCAAAGCCTTTCCCGGTATCTCTGAGACTTATTTTCAACTCACTACCGGAACGCTCGTAATCAAAGCTCACACTAATGCTAATGCGGCCCGCATCCAAGGCGTCCATCCGTTCCTGACGCTGCTGATAGTACTTTGTAAATCCGTCATGACTGCCTTTTATAGTAGAGTCTAAGGCTAATAAACCATGCTCCAGCGAGTTGAAGTAAAGCTCAGACAAAATAGTCCTGATCATATCGGCTCGACGGTACAAAAACAGATCTGCTGGCAACACTTTAATGACCTGCACAATGGGGTCAGGCTGAGAGTGTATTCTCTCTGCATCAAGATCGACATTAACTGACCAAGGCAAATTCGTCTTTGGTTCAAGATCTATTACACTAGAATTATCAATTGGGCCTGCGGTGATTTCAACCAAAGAGATATCGTCCTGCTGCGCAGAACCTTGGCTGAAGCTATGATAGTCATCCAGTAGGCCGTCAAACACACGCTCTTGCCCGCCCTCTTTCACTCGGCGGTCAAGTGAGTCCATCACTCGTTCTTCACCAAACATTTCATCACTGTCTGTAGGGCTTCCTTCAAGAATTCCGTCAGTGAACATAAACAACTTATCACCATAACGTAATTCGTGTAGTTCTATCTCACTATTGAAGCGCTCTGCCGGCACGATACCGAGCGGCATATGTCTCGACTTTACGACACTTACAAGCCCCTCCCCAGGTCTTGTAATATACGCATCTGGCAACCCCCCTGCCCATACTAATGCTTTATCTCCCGATTCTGGCACATGTATTAGTGTCGCGGCGCAAAACATGTACTCAGGCAAAAAGGACTTTAAGGACTTATTCATCGAAGACGCAATTTCCATAATCGGCATACTTTTTTCACACATGGAGAAAAATGCTTGCGAGACAGGAATCGTACCAATTGCTGCAGCTAAACCATGACCAGTAAAGTCACCGAGAAAAGCATATAAACCACCACTTGGATTTTCGGCCAAAAGAAAGATATCGCCATTAAAGGTCGACATTGAAGAAAGATAGCTTTTAACATTTTTACAGTTCTGCAAGCTCCTCTTGAGCGTATGATTTAATACATGACGCCCCATCTCATGTTCTTGCGTTAATGTCGCGTGTAGACGGGTTAGCTCACTGTTTTTCGCATGAACTTGCTGGGTAAGCTCCTGAGTTCTCGCATGAGCCTTAAT
>NZ_LWFZ01000936.1:0-1007 GCF_001635225.1 Oleiphilus sp. HI0086 | reverse complement strand
GGCACGCATGGCGCGCCGTCAGGTGATTTATATGTACAGGTTTCGGTTAAAGAGCATCCGATCTTTGTGCGCGATGGCAAGACCTTGTATTGCGATGTGCCAATTTCCTTGGTAGATGCTGCTCTGGGTGGTGAGCTGGAAGTGCCTACACTAGATGGTCGCGTTAAATTGAAGATTCCGGCCGAGACTCAGACAGGCAAAATGTTCCGCTTGCGTGGCAAAGGTGTTGCCCCTGTTCGCGGTGGTGCAGCTGGTGACTTGATGTGTCGTGTGACTGTTGAAACGCCAGTTAACTTATCTAAAAAGCAGAAAGACCTATTGCGCGAATTTCAGGATACGCTAGATAAACATGGTGATAAAAAGCACGCGCCAAAAAAGCATACCTGGTTTGAAGGTGTGAAAAGCTTTTTTGATGATATGACGAGTTCTAATTAGATTATTGCCTCCACCACCGTCATTCCTGCGCAGGCAGGAATCCATTGTCTCGCGGAGTTAGATACACCCAATTAGTAGGTATCGACGGGGAAATCATGGTATTTAGAATGATCTAGCATTTTCCAGCACCTGAGGTGGGTTCAAAACAATGGATTCCCGTCTGCGCGGGAATGACGAGAATCTGCGCGAGAATGACGTAGAGGTAGTTGGGCCGGTTTATTCGCCTATAAATAAGGAAAAACAAAGTGACAAGAATTGCAGTGACCGGTGCAGCTGGTCGAATGGGTAAAATGTTAATTGAGGCCGTGGGTCTATCTTCTGAAGCAGAGCTAACGGCAGCCATTGAGCGCCCAGAAAGTTCCCTTGTCGGAACGGATGCTGGAGAGTTAGCAGGTGTGGGTGCGAACGGTGTTGTTGTCTCAGGTAGCTTGTCTGAAGTGATTGGTCAGTTCGATGTCTTGATTGACTTCACTGCGCCCGTAGCGACCTTGGCAAATGCTAAGTTATGTGCGGAGCATGGTAAGGGTATTGTTATCGGAACGACTGGCTTTACCGTTGAAGAAGAGGAGGAG
>NZ_LWFZ01000935.1:0-3247 GCF_001635225.1 Oleiphilus sp. HI0086 | reverse complement strand
CTCCAATAGGTTTTGGAAAGACATTGATATAAAAAATGTAGACTTCGACACCAAAGAACAATTAGCTAAAGAAGTGAACTCTCTTACCTTAGAAGATATGAGCACTCTAGTTCAGAACATTATTGCTGACGAAAACGGGGTGCTTACTGTTGTCGCAAAATCTAATTCTGAAAACTCTCAGGCAAGAGAACCAGAAAAGACAGAAATTAACAGCGCCGAGGGCATGACGAATCTTTCTACTGAACAATGGCAAGGGTTCAGCAAGTTCTAGAAAAAGCTTATTTAGCTTCAGATAGCCCGCGCTATCTGAAGCTCTTTACTAGGCATATGGAATGATAGACTCACCATAGAACCGGAGATCTTCAAGCACCGACTGAGATTTAGAGTCGATATCCGATTGAGATATTGCATGAATGCGATCGAAGAACTCTTTAAAAGTAAGGTACCCGCCATCGGCGCTCATCAATTTGTTTGCACAATACCGCTCCCACTTTGACTGCTCTTCCTCCGTCAAAGTTTGAGGAAAGTTTCGCGCTTTGTAGCGAAACAATAATTCCGGCAAACGACTATCCTGAAATCTAAACTCCTCTTCCTCCAACTCAATATCACTGGCCTGCCTAACGCGCGACATCTCAGCTTTATCATGGGTAGAGAAAAAACCACCGCTATATATCATCAAGTCGGGGTCTGTTTCGTTTCTCTCGGGGGAGCTCAGGCTGAACACTTCTTTAATTTTTTCAACAAATATTGGGTTATTTCTGATCCATTCTAAGTGTGACCTCATCAAATCCAGATTCAGCTCCCAGCGTTCAAGTCGTTCAGCAGACATCGTCTTTATCATTGCAGCAGGAACAACCATTGGGCATTTATTTACATGAATCGCCTTGATTGCTGGCCGCTCTTCGCCCTCAGAAAGCTGCGCCGAAGGCATGTAAAGCCGACGCTGAATCTCTTCATTGCTCAGCGCAAACAAGTAAGCAGGGTCTTGCCTTAGATCAAAACAGATAAAGGAATTTTTATTCTTGGAGTCTTGAAATAGCGGCACAATAAGCGCACAACACCCTTTACTTGCAGGAAATTTCGAAGAAACATGAAAAACCGGTTTAAGCTTATTTGGTTCGAGTAACTCTAGTACCTTATGCTTGTCTCTATTTTTAAAAACATAGTCGAACAATTGTGGCTGTGCTGACTTGATTAGCTTAGCTAGGCCGATGGTGGCATAAACATCACTCATCGCGTCATGTGCTGACAAGTGCTCAATACCATTAGCTTGACTTAAGACCTCAAGCCTAAAGCTTGGCGTTCCAGAGTCATCACAAGGCCAATTGATCCCTTCGGGTCGAAGAGCGTAAGTTAAACGCACAACATCGATTAAGTCCCAGCGTGAATTACCGTTTTTCCACTCTCGCTCATAAGGGTCTATAAAGTTCCTATAAAACAGGTTTCGAGTGATTTCATCATCAAAGCGAATACTATTATAGCCAGCCACACAGGTAGACGGGACTGAAAAAATCTCTTCTACCTTCTTGGCAAACTCGACCTCAGAGAAACCGTTTTCTTGTGCATATTGAGGTGTGATGCCAGTAATTAAGCAAGCTTCTGGAGAAGGCAAAGCATCTTCTGAAGGGCGACAGTAAAAAGTCGTTGGCTCTTCGATGATATTTAAATCTAAATCGGTTCTAACACCGGCAAACTGACTTGGCCTATCTCGGCGAGTATCTGCGCCGAATGTTTCGTAGTCGTGCCAAAAGATGGACTGCATTAGAACCTCCTAATCTAAGAAGGTTCATATTGTACTCTATAGGCTTGCTTTTCGAGAACTGTAAGATTAATAAAGGAAAAGATTTTACGGCTTAAATAAACCAACACCACGGTCGATATATTCCACCCGAACTCGTTCAGTACCATTAGCATTAGTGCCGGTATTCATATCTATATGAAGAGAAGTAGGTATGTTAATAAATACACCTGAAGCAGTGGTCATCTGACCATCACTCGTTGACCAGTCGGTGTCTTCTTTCTGAAAAGAGATGAAAAAGTCGTTGGTGTAATCAACATTACCTGTTGTAGAGTTTCTCTGCCCAACATCAAGAGTCTTATAGTCTGCAAGGTCATAACAGTAAAAACCCGAATTACAATCCGTTGCACCTCCACTTTGATCATTACCTACACCAAAATACTTAGCACGAGTATTATCGACATCGCCACTTAAGTTAAGCATCGATGCTTGGTAATCATCGCCAAAGAAATCAGTAATCGTAGCGCCAACGTTACCAGAAATACTATCAAAGTCACCGCTAAGCTGACCACGAGCTTCACCAAAGCCCAAACGAAAGCCTACAAGCTCATCGGTAGCGTCTTTGGCAATTTCGAAATACGGATCATTTACTTCAAAAGGAATAATATCGTTTACCGCGTAAGTTTGCCCATCTAGCTGAACTTGAGCGGCATCAGTAGATATAGAACCAAATGCTAGGTTAGTAGCAGAGAAGTCAGCGCCTAACTCACCATCTCTTTCGTATTTACCTAACTCAACATTATTAATGTTCATCTGCATTTTTGATTCCATACCCAATGTAACGCGGGTATAGCTATTCGAGCCTATTTGATCAATATCAAAGGCAACAGCGGCTTGGCCAGAGTATTGACTCAGCTCATCATCAGCAATGGGCTTAAGCTCAGCCACTACATCAACTGAGGCTACAGCCAAAACTGTAAAAAATAATTTTTTCAACCGATTTCCCATACCTGCGGAATTACCTATTCAAGTTCCATTAACGAATTGTTCGGCGACCCAAAATCTACAACTAAAACTCTATTGCTTTGTCTTTGTATTATTTTTTATAAGCGAATGTAACTATATATATTTATCTAAAAGAATGCTGTGCACTCAATCACAGCTACTTCAACTAAGACATCACACTCCGCTGCATGTCCCGAAAAATGGGGGTTCAGAAATGTAAACAAATGCAATAAAACAGATAGTGTTATTGTATTAGCTGAATGCAGGTAGCGGGCTATGCATATTTATCCCCTAACTACACGAAAGCGTTTCTTCAGACTAAGGCTTTTATTTAGACAATAAAAAAACCCCAGCAGGATGACCTACTGGGGTTTCTAATAGAAGCCTGACGATGACCTACTCTCACATGGGACCTCCCACACTACCATCGGCGATGCTTCGTTTCACTTCTGAGTTCGGGATGGGATCAGGTGGTTCCAAAGCTCTATGGTCGTCAGACAAAAC
>NZ_LWFZ01000934.1:0-547 GCF_001635225.1 Oleiphilus sp. HI0086 | reverse complement strand
TGCTGAACTCCTCAAGTGCTTTTTTATCTTTTGCTGAAGGCTTGGCCAATTGCTCGATTGATGTGATACCGGCTGCTATAAGTTTCTTTTCTAAAGCTGGTCCAACACCATTGAGTGCAGTCAATTTCAACGGAGACTTTGTAGCAGGAGCTGCTTTCTTAGCTGGAGTCGCTTTCTTAGCCGGAGCTGCTTTCTTAGCTGGAGTCGCTTTCTTAGCCGGAGCTACTTTCTTAGCTGGAGTCGCTTTCTTAGCCGGAGCTGCTTTTTTAGCCGGAGCTGCTTTCTTAGCCGGAGCCGCTTTCTTCGCAGGAGCCTTTGCTTCGACGCCTATTTTTTCAAGGAGTTGAGACTGTAGCTCATGAAACTCATCCAGGCGCTTGTCAAACTCCTTCTGAAAGCGGTTCATTTCTTTGTCGCGAAGCTTATCCAGATCTTCAACTACTTTCTTGATCGGCTCTTGAACTTGAGACTGCAAGCTTTCAAGTTGTTTGAACGCATCGTTAATCAATTGATTAAAATGATCGGATGTCTTCTCGAACTCTTTATT
>NZ_LWFZ01000933.1:0-542 GCF_001635225.1 Oleiphilus sp. HI0086 | reverse complement strand
TGAAGAAAGGCGCATGAATTACCTTGAGTTGACTAAGGAGCTCCGTTGCCCAAAATGTCAAAATCAAGATATCGCTGACTCTAACGCCCCAATTGCTGCCGACATGCGCAAAGAGGTTCACCGTTTACTTGAAGAAGGGAGTAGTCCTGAAGAAGTTGTTCAATTTATGATTGATCGCTTTGGAGATTTCGTCACCTATAAGCCAAAAGTTAGTAGTGAAACCTTAATGCTCTGGTATGGACCTTGGATTTTTATCATTTTTGGCATGGGCGTTATCGCTTACGCTGTTCGTAATAAGCGAAACACCAATCAAGATAAACCTGGCACATCAACGAGCAATGATTCGGTATCTGATTCTAGGGCCGACAGTACAAACAACAAAGTTCAGGCATTGCTTCGTGAGTTTGATGCCGACAACGATCAGGATAAATCTTAATGTACGACTTTTGGTTACCCGCTTTACTTTTACTATGCCTTGCAAGCTTGTTTGTTATCGTACCAAGCTTTCGCTTCGCATCTATCCAGCGACAAACAATCAAGCA
>NZ_LWFZ01000932.1:0-777 GCF_001635225.1 Oleiphilus sp. HI0086 | reverse complement strand
TGCATCGTGAGTTGTCTTTTTACTTCAAGTGATCATCTTCAGTCAACGAAGTTAGTACTTTTCTCATCGATTCTCCTTTTAAGTTAAGTTTGTGAGCGTTATGCAGTAGCCGGTCTAATATGGCGTCAGCCAAGGTCGGATCGTCGATAAATTTATGCCACTTCGTCATCGGTAATTGGCTAGTCACTATGGTCGATTTACTGTTGTGGCGATCTTCCATAATTTCGAGTAGATCATTTTTTTGAGGCTGTGTTAAAGCCTCCAAGCCCCAGTCATCGATAATTAGAACATCAGCCTTGGCTATTTGGTTTAAGAGTCTTAGGTAGCTACCATCGCCGTGTGAGATGGTCAGCTGCTCGAACAACCGCGAGGCTCTGAAGTATCGTACTTGATAACCGTGCAGACAGGCATGATGTCCTAATGCACAAGCAAGATAGGTTTTTCCGCAGCCTGTTGGTCCCGTCATTACCAGATTTTGCCCTTTGCTTATCCAGGTATTGCTTTGCAAGCCCGCGACTGTACTTTGCTTTAAGCCACGTGGGTGGCTGTAGTCGATATCTTCCATTCTAGCGGTGACCTTGAAGCGAGCAGCCTTGAGCAATCGTTGTAAGCGTTTGTCGTGCCGGTAAGTCACTTCTTGTTGTACTGCTAGGTTAATTCGTTCGGCGAAGCTAAGCTCTTCATAGGTATTGGGTTGATTAAACTGCATCTCTAGTGCTTCGGCTAAACCGGTTAACTTGAGCTGTCGAAGTTGCTGTAAGCTTTGTGTTTCTAACA
>NZ_LWFZ01000931.1:0-352 GCF_001635225.1 Oleiphilus sp. HI0086 | reverse complement strand
ATCGGGTTTAGTCAACCATTGTTTTTTGAACTTTTTGCTGCCATGGTGTTCTTAAGAGAATATTAGGGGCAGGTTGCGACCCTAATATTCTTTTAAGAACTTATGTTGCAGAAGAAACCATTTATGAACAAAGTCTTTTTATACTCTAGCTATTTTATCTTCGTCTTATTCGGGTTTAATGCATATGCTGAGGGAGAGAATACTGTCTCAATTGGAAAGTTTTCTGAATGGGGGCTGGAGGAATGGGAGTCGGTCGAATTCAATGATGAAACCTCTTATCGTTTGAAAGACGAAAGTGATAATCCCAAACTGAAGGTTTTGCATGCAATTAGTCAAGCTTCTGCTTCGGGTA
>NZ_LWFZ01000930.1:0-409 GCF_001635225.1 Oleiphilus sp. HI0086 | reverse complement strand
CCTATAAGGCGGGCGTTAAGGCTCGTGAAGGGGTTGATTATTAGGCGCTGAGCAAAAGTAAATGAGTACTGTTTTATCTTTTGATTAGCAATACTGTGTCGTAAGAGATGACCTCTAGCTGGCAGTCGAACAATGCAGCAATATATTGAAAGGTTTTAACGGAATAGAAGCTGATGTGAGTTGGGTCTTTCGTATACTGCCAATTCACGATGCCTTGCTTTGGGGGTTGTTTTGTCATAATGCCCAAGACTCCTTTCTTTTTCAGCATCTTAAACAAGAGCTCAAATACCTCTTTTGGCTTGCTCAGATGTTCGACAACCTCTGTACTGGTAATAAAGTCGTAGCGGCCACTTAAAGGGCTTTTGTCTGGCATGTAGAAAGGATCGTACTCTTCTACGTTAAAGCCCTT
>NZ_LWFZ01000929.1:0-27199 GCF_001635225.1 Oleiphilus sp. HI0086 | reverse complement strand
CGCTGCCCTCAACTAAATATTCCTAGTGAAGCAGTGGTAAAGGGTGACTCACGAGTTGCTTGTATTGCGGCTGCTTCAATTATCGCAAAAGTTTCAAGGGATAGAGAAATGAAAGAGTTGGATAAGGAATATCCAGGTTATGGCCTTGCACAGCATAAAGGCTACCCCACTAAAGCGCACCTAGAAGCGCTTCGTCAATTAGGCGTCAATAATCTGTATCGGCGTTCATTCAAACCTGTAAAGCAGCTTCTCGAGCACAAATAAATAAAAACTCCTAGTGCTTGTTTCTTAGACTCTGGCGGATTTTTTGTGAACTTTGTGCTGTATCACCTGTCATCGATTTCACATTTTTTATCATTTGTCGAAAAGTTGACGCTTTTTGTTGCTAAATAATGATTTTTATCCGTCAATTTAAGTGTTCTGGCGCTAAGATTTCCTTACTCAAGATCGAAATTTAATAGTGGAATCTTCTCATGCATACATTTTTCCTCAACACTGGTGAAAAGCGAATTGCCGCTCTTACAAAGAACCTATTAGCTTCAAGTGTGGCCATTCTTTTAACGGCTTGTGGTTCTGGTGGCGGCAGTGAAGAGTCAAATTCCACTCCGGATGATGGTAATACCAATACCGTGACTACAACGATTAGCGGTACCGCTATAAAAGGGGTCGTTTCAGAAGGCTTGGTAAACTTATACTCAGTAGAAGAGCAGGGTGGCAAGACTATTCGTTCTGTTAATCCAATGGTGAGTCCAGTCAGAACAGACTCTAATGGTCGCTACACCTTTAATCTTGAGCAGGAAATTTCACAAGGCTCAGTTGTTGTCGAAGTGACAGCTGATAGTCGAACCAGAATGAAGTGCGATACAACGGAAGGTTGTATTGATAATGATGGGCAAGGCGTTTCTTTTGGTGAAAGCTTTAACCCAGGGTCTGGCTTTAGTTTGCGCTCGGTTGCTTCAGGTATTGTGGCAGGGCGGGAGTATAATGTTCATCTTAGCCCATTAACGCATATGGCGGCAGTTCATGCGGAGGCTAAATCTATTGGTTTGACAGCTGATAGTATTCAGGAATCTATCGCTCACATTGAAGACTTGCTAGATCTAGATGCTGGTGCGATGCGTTTGGCGCCAGCAGATTTAACTGCTATTGAGTCGTATAGTTCAATTACAAAAGCAGAACTGGAAATGGGTGTTTTGTCAGCCTCTTTCTTGTCAATGGTTGAGCTGGGTCGTTGGGATACGATTGAAGAAGTAATCGAACATGTAGAGGAAGTGATTGCCAGTGATGGCGTTCTAGGGGCTCAAAGTACTGAGGGCGATGAACAGATTACTCTGGATGAGGTTTTTCTAGAGGCAAGCGAAATTGCATTAGATCTAGAGCAAGCGCTTCCAGATAGTGAACATGCCGAGACATTTGCGGCGGTTAGACAGGAAACGAATGATTCCTATAACGACGTAGCAGAGCTTAACGAGACTCCTGACCTCGAAATTATTAGCCAGCCTCAAGGTGTAATTGTTGATGAGTTGGAAGAGGTCTTATTAAGTGTGGGAGCTACCGGTGGCGAGCTAAGCTATCAGTGGCGTAGAGATGGTGTTGAGCTTCAAGGGGCGGTACTAAGTTCACTATTGATTTCAGCTGCAGATACTTCCGACTCAGGCAGTTATGATGTTCTGGTGAGCGATGAGTCAGGTACCCTGGAGTCTTTGACTGCTTTAGTAGTCGTTAACGAATTGCCACCAGTAGTTGTGATAGACCCTGTTCAAATTTCTACGCAACCTACTTCTGTTAGTGTAGATGAAGGAGAGGGAGCGGTACTATCTGTCGCTGCGAGTGGCGGTGGTGAGTTGGTGTATCAGTGGTTTAAGGGTGGGGTAGCGATTAGCGGCGCGACCTCAAGCTCACTCTCTTTCGCTTCAGCTTCAGTCTCAGATAGTGGTGTGTATAGTGTCAGCGTGACGAATTCGGTAGGCTCGCAAACATCTGTCAATGCGACGATTCAGGTGAATGAAGTGATTTCCATTGAGCCTGTCGTCATTGCTTCGCAACCGCAATCTACCGCTATTGATGAGGGTGAGACGGCAGTGCTGTCGATCGTTGCGACAGGCGGTGGTGACTTGAGTTATACCTGGCGTAAAGATGGTGTTGAGATATCAGGTGCTAACGCGAGCTCATTAAGTATTGAGGCTGCCTCTGTTGCAGATGCCGGAGCTTATGATGTCATTGTATCCAATTCTGTGGGGCAGCAGGTGTCGTCAGTTGCTAATGTAGAAATTAATGAGCTTGAGGTTTTACAGTCGATAGCCTTGGAGTGGTCAATTCCAGAAGAAAGAGCGGATGGTACTGCTCTAGATTTAAACGAAATTGACAGTTACCTTATTCGATATGGTACAGATGCATCAAACTTAGCTCAAAGTGTTGTTGTAGGTAGTGGCTCGGATACCAGTGCGCAGATCGATGATATGGTAGCAGGCACTTATTATTTTGTGATTTTGACTATCGATATCGACGGTGTTCAGAGTGAGGAATCGGAAATAATTTCCTTAACGATCTGAGATCAGTTAACGTTGATCAGTAACTAAGGCTAAGGCGATAATGTTGTAATTATCGCCTTTTTTCGTTTCCATGGGGGCGGATCTTAACTTGCATTGTTTGTGTGTATTGCTTCATTATTGAGTGCTTGAATATCATTAGGTGGCATGGCGTGAACGAACGGTTTCTAAATATTGCTAAACAACTAAAAGATGCTAATGACAAGCAGGATTGGGCGCTTTTAACTGAGCTCGATGCTCAGGTGCGTGTCGAGCTTCAGGCAGTTATTGCTAGTATGCGAACTAAAGAAGATAGGGCACAGCTTTTATCGATCTTGAGGCGCTATGAAAAAGTTTACTCTCTGGTGCTAAAAGATAGCTTGAAGCATAGAGATGAGATCTCTATGGAACTTAAGCAGATTACCCGCGAAAGTAAGGCTGCGAATACCTATCTGGATTCGTCTCAATATAAAGCTTGATTGAGTGTTATTGCGCTGGCAATAACTTATAAGATAAGTGACAAAATTTTGAACATTTATTTATGTGGCGCTTATTTCGTCTTTTTTGCGCCACTTAATTGACTAATTAATCTATCCGTACTTTAATTGCTAGATATCGAATATTGAAGAATAATCGCTTTTTGCAATTAACCGCTCGAGCGTACTCATGGGTGCAAAAGTTTACTGTTTTGCTCTATTCATTACTTCAAGTTAAACCCAAAAAATAAACAACTATAAGGTCCATCTATGGCCCAGGATATGAAAGTTTTGGTTATGCATAATAACCAAGAAGTGCTTCGTGATATCTCTGTTATTTTATCCTTTCTTGGTGAAAGTGTTCTTAGCGCATCCTTGTCAGGTTGGCGCTCTACTATTGAAGAGCATGCAATTGAGCCAGAGCACTTAAGTGTCGTTTTTTTGGGAGCAGACTCGGAGCCGGTTGAGCAGATCGTTAAAGATTTACATGAGTGGGATGAGGGTGTTCCTGTGCTAGGGCTAGGTGATGCTGCTCTAGACGGGCTTGATGATATTCTTAGACGAAAGGTCATTGCGCAACTTGATTATCCTCTTAACTATAATAAGACGCTAGATAGTTTATATCGTGCCCAGGTTTATCGTGAACAATACTCGGCGCAAACAGGGCGTGGTAAGCAGCGTCAGGTAGAGCTTTTTAGAAGTCTTGTAGGTACTAGTCGCGGCGTTCAAGATGTTAGAGCTTTAATGGCACAGGTTGCGGATAAAGATGTGAGCGTCTTGATTACAGGGCAATCGGGTACTGGTAAAGAAGTAGTTGCCAGGAACTTGCATTATAATTCGCACCGTAGAAACAAGCCTTTTGTGCCTGTCAACTGTGGTGCTATTCCGGCGGAGTTGTTGGAAAGTGAATTGTTCGGTCATGAAAAGGGTGCTTTTACCGGCGCCATTACTGCGCGTGCAGGTCGATTCGAACTGGCTGAAGGTGGTACGCTTTTTCTAGATGAAATTGGCGACATGCCGCTGAACATGCAGGTTAAGATTCTAAGGGTCTTGCAGGAGAGGACATTCGAAAGGGTTGGGGGAAATAAAACATTAGACACTGATGTCCGTATCATTGCGGCAACGCATAAAAACCTTGAGGATATGATTACCAGTGGTGATTTCCGTGAGGACCTTTATTACCGTTTGAATGTATTTCCTATTGAGATGCCTGCACTAAAAGATCGTGTTGAAGATATCCCTCTTCTGCTCAATGAGCTGATTTCAAGGATGGAGACTGAGAAGCGTGGCTCAATCAGATTTAATTCTGCTGCAATACTGAGTCTATGTCGTCATGAGTGGCCTGGAAATATTCGTGAGTTGGCTAACCTTGTCGAGCGCCTGGGTATTATGCACCCTTATGATGTTGTTGGTGTTCAGGAGTTACCGCAAAAATATCGCCATATAGAAGAAACTGATGACGTTGTTCAGACCGATGATCTGCAGCTACAAAATGCCCCTGGAATGGCGAGTATGGATTCACCAGCCTTGTTGCCTGTAAATGGTATCGATCTAAAGGATTACCTGGCAAATTTGGAAAAGTCGCTTATTCAACAAGCTTTGGATGAGGCTTCTGGTGTGGTTGCTCGCGCTGCCGAAAAACTTCGTATACGTCGTACAACTTTGGTTGAAAAGGTGCGCAAATACGGCTTGAATGCCTAGGTATTATATTTCTTAACTATTCTTGCTCAGTCAAAAATATGTCAGCACGCAGTTTTGCGTGCTTTTTTCGTTTTATGGCGTCATAAAATTGTCTTATCTTTCGGGTTGTTATCATATTGCTACAATTAAGTTGCTGATAATAAAGTAAAAAAATACTTTGGCCTACATAGTGCTTATATCAGGTTGTTAAAGCTTATTTGAGCTGCGCAGAGCGTTTGGCTGACAAATAAGCGAATAGTATTCCACACTGTTTTGACTGAATGATGTAGGTAAGCCATGGGACAACAAAAACTAGCAACCTGGATAGATGAACCTGCTTTTATTAGCTCGGAGGCAATCAATGCACGTGTTTCGCGCGTTGCGCATGATAGTTCTGGCAGCACTTCAATAGAGGGTAATGCTGCATTCAAATTTCAGGGACAAATTGACTCTACTCAAGATAACGGTGAGCAGAAAGTCGAAGAAGCTTTGTCCTTGTTTGACCACTTGTCTTCGCAATTAACCTCATCATACCGAAACCTTGAGAACAAGGTTAGTCAACTCAAGAGTGATCTTTCACTTGAAGAAAGTCAAAAGCAAGCACAGCGCAAGGAAAAAGAAGACCTAGCTAATCGCTTGTCTACCTTGTTGGAGGTGCTTCCGGCAGGTGTTGTTGTTCTAGATGAAAAAGGTTTAGTCACAGAATGTAATCCTGCGGCAATGGATCTACTTGGCGAACCGCTGAAAGGTTTGGCCTGGGTCGATGTTATTGCGAGAAGTTTTTCGCCAAAGCACGATGATGGACACGAGGTTTCTTTAAAAGATGGCCGAAGAGTGAAAATTGAAACTCGTTCTATGTCATCCGGGCCGGGTCAGCTGGTACTCCTTAGTGATCTGACTGAAACAAGATTGTTGCAGGAGCAAGTAAGCAGGGCCGAACGTTTGAGCTCTTTGGGTAAGATGGTTGCTAGCCTTGCTCATCAGATTCGTACGCCCTTATCTACAGCAATGTTGTATGCGGGCCACCTTTGTCAGCCTGAATTAGATGAATCGATGCGCGTGGACTTGTCGGAAAAAGTAATGTCTCGTTTAACGCATTTGGAACATCAGATTAGGGATATGCTTATCTTCGCGAAAGGAGATGAGCGCTTAGTTGAACGTATGCCGCTAAATGATTTCATACTCGCGCTTAAGCTTGCAGCCGTTCCAGTGATGGATGCCGCAAGTGTTGAGAGCGAGTGGGATATAGAAGCGTCTAATGCTGAAGTCTTATGCAATAAAGATGCCTTGGTAGGGGCTTGTCTTAATTTGGTAAATAACAGTATTGAAGCTTGGGAATGTTCTGCAGTTAGCAAGGAAACGCCATTAACAATAAAGATTAGTGTTGGGGTTAAGGAGGATGGGGCTGTGTGTCTTGTGATTAGAGATAGCGGTCCTGGTATTCCTGGCCAGCACAGGAGTAAGATTTTTGAACCGTTTTATACAACCAAGCAAAAAGGGACTGGCCTTGGGCTGGCGGTAGTTCAGTCTGTTGTTAAGGCGCATAAAGGTAATTTCAGAATGCGTTCATCCAAGAAAGGGGTGACTGCAATGATTGACCTGCCGTCAATTAATGTTACTCCTACTAATAATAATTTTGCTCAGTGTTAAGAGGTAAATAAGTCATGTCAGCGACCAAAGTATTAATTGTGGAAGATGATAAGGAATTAAGAGAAGCACTGTGTACAACATTACAGCTTGCAGGGATGGGCTTCGTAGAAGCGGACTGTGCTGAGAATGCATTGAAGGAGCTTGAAAACGCGCATTTTGATGTAGTGATAAGTGATGTAAATATGCCGGGAATGGATGGCCACGAGCTCTTGCAGCAGGTTAAGTTAAAATATCCTGGTTTGCCGATGATGCTTATCACTGCCTATGGTCAAATTAAGCTGGCTGTTGAAGCTATGCAAAGTGGTGCCGCAGACTATTTAGTAAAACCTTTCGAACCAAAAACCTTAATTCAATCAATTATTAAAATTTTGGGGCTTGGTGATACATCTGAAGAAAAGTCTAGTGATGAGAAAGGGCCTGTTGCTGAAGATCCATTCTCTAAGCAATTTTTTGAAGTCGCTCGCAAAGTTGCTGAATCTGATTCGACAGTAATGATTTCAGGTGAAAGTGGTACGGGTAAAGAAGTATTGGCGAGATATATTCACGAGTCATCATCGCGAAAGAACAAACCTTTTGTTGCTTTGAATTGCGCAGCAATCCCAGAGAATATGCTAGAAGCAACACTGTTTGGCCATGAGAAAGGGGCTTTTACCGGCGCGTATGCAAGTTCGCCCGGTAAGTTTGAGCTTGCCAATGGCGGAACCTTATTGCTAGATGAAATATCTGAAATGGATCTAGGCTTGCAGGCAAAACTACTTAGGGTTCTGCAAGAACGTGAAGTGGAGCGAGTTGGCGGAAGAAAAGCGATTCCTTTGGATGTACGGGTATTGGCGACGACAAACCGTGATTTAAAAGAGTACGTAAACGAAGGAAAGTTTAGAGAAGATTTGTATTATCGTCTGAGCGTGTTTCCCATGGCCTGGAAGCCTTTGCGAGAGCGTCCTATGGATATTTGGCCGCTGGCTAAACGCTTGCTTGCTGAGCATTCTAGCAAAATGAAGCGTGAAAAAATGGAGTTTGGTGAGGGTGTAGAGACTTACTTGTCTCAATACCATTGGCCGGGAAATGTCCGAGAGCTTGATAATGCGATTCAGCGTTCGCTGATTATGGCCTGCAATGGTGTGGTTAAGGTTAGCGACCTATGCTTGGATTTATCCGAGTCGGCTAACTGGATACTTGAATCCAAGCAAGAGGTTCCGACTGAGCAAGTTAGGTCGGTGCAGGTCGAGGTTGAGCCAAACTCTCGAACAGGTTTAGGTAAAGATCTAAAGCTTCGAGAATATCAAATAATTATCGATACCTTGCGTCAAGAAAATGGCAGAAAGAAGAATGCTGCCGAGAAGCTAGGTATTAGCCCAAGAACCTTGAGGTATAAGCTTGCTCAAATGAGAGAGCAGGGTATCGATATTGCAGCTGAAATGGCTGCCTAGGTATCGAATTGAGTGTACGGGTGGCTCTGCTAGTTGCCTGTTACAACAGGATTTCGTCAATCTGCTGATGATCTGTATGGGAGCGTATGCTCCCTTTTTTTGTTATTGCTAAGAATTAGCAATGCTATCATGTTAAACCTTCCAATCTATCTATAATTTCAGCTTGTCTGTGAATTGGCCCGCTTTATGCAGTTACTAACTTAAGCGTATTTTTAGTAACGAAATTTTGACAAGGGGGATGTATGTCTGGGATTAACTCCGTAGGGGCTAGAGCAGATATCAATCAGGTGCTGGCTGAGATGAAAAATCTGCGTGCGCAGGTTCAGAAAACTCAGGTTCAGACTGAAGAAATATCTCCTACAAAAATTAATGCCACCCAGGAAGCGAGCCAAACACCTAAATTCAGTGACATGCTGTCTAGTGCGGTTGGCTCGGTCAATGATACACAATTAAAAGCGGGTCAAATGGCTAAGGCTTTTGAGCAGGGTGACCCAAGCGTTACGCTTTCGCAGGTAATGGTGCAATCTCAGAAAGCATCGGTATCTTTTCAGGCGTTGACGCAAGTAAGGAATAAGGTTGTACAGGCGTATCAGGATATTATGAAAATGCCGGTTTAAGTGTTTGCTTCTCGTTTGTAATGATTGGTATTTGAACAAACACTGCTTATTTGGATTTTAGTAAAAGGTTAACTTATGGCACTCGCACCCACAGATACAGGTACAGACTCAGCATTGCCCGCTCAGGTGGGTGGTATCTCGGGTGAGCCTGACGTTGTCGGCACTGAAAGTGACTTGATGACCGGTATAAACCGGCTTGGAATCTTTCGGCAAGTAGGTTTGATGGTAGGTTTGGCCGCGAGTGTTGCCCTCGGTTTGGCGCTTGTTTTATGGCTTCAGGAGCCGGACTATCAGCCGTTGATGAGCTCGGTAGAAGCTCAGGACCTGGAAGAAGTTTCAAGCATTCTTAACTTGAATGGTGTTGACTTCAAGATGGATCACCGTACCGGCATATTGCTTGTTGAAGCGGGCAGGGTTCATGAAGCAAGAATGAAGCTGGCAGCGAATGGCATTACAAGCGATAACAGTGTCGGCTATGAGATCCTTGACCAGGATCAGGCCTTGGGTACTAGCCAGTTTATGGAGTCGACACGATTTAAGCGAGGCCTGGAAGGTGAGCTGGCGCGATCAATATCCAGTTTCAGAAATATCCGTAGCGCCAGAGTTCATTTGGCTATTCCGAAGAGGTCGGTGTTTGTTCGTGACTCAAGAGAACCTAGTGCATCAGTTTTGATCGAGACCTCTTCTATGCGGCCAGTGACACGTGAGCAGGTTGACTCGATTGTTAATCTCGTCGCCGGAAGTGTGCCGGAAATGGATATGAGCAAAGTTACTGTTGTTGATCAAAAGGGTAATCTATTGTCTCGGAACAACGAGTCAGAAGAAGACAAGCTGGTTTCAAGGGAGTTTGAGTATTCGCGTAAAATGGAAAAAGTTCTAAATGAGCGAATTACAGGTATATTGAGTCCTATCCTCGGGGCGGATCGTTTCAGGTCAGAAGTCTCGGCTGATGTGGATTTTACCCAGGTTGAAGAAACGGAAGAGTTTTACAACCCTGACATGCAAGCAGTCCGAAGTGAACAAACCTTGGATGAGCAGCGCCAGATGATGACAGATGGCGGTGTACCAGGCGCGCTTGCTAATCAGCCTCCCGCAGCGGGTGCTGCCCCTGAAGTAGCCAACGGTGCTGGCGCTGGTGAAGGAGGTTTACCGACAAATGTGCGTAAGCAAACCACTCGCAATTTTGAGGTGGACCGCACAATCAGCTACACACGTCACCAGCAAGGTAGGCTAAAGCGCTTAACGGTTGCTGTAGCAATTGATGATATACAGAATATCAACCCGGAAACAGGTGAGGTAAGCTATACTACATGGACGGCTGAAGAGCTTGAGCGTTTGACGCTATTGGTAAGGAATGCGGTAGGGTACTCAGCCGCACGAGGTGATAGCGTAAATGTGATTAATACGCCTTTTGCACCTAAGTTTGTGGAAGCCGTACAAGAGCCGGAAATATGGGAACAGGCGTGGTTCAAAGAGCTGGTGCCCAAAGGCATAGCAATGTTGTTCGCCTTGATTATTATCTTTACCGTCATTCGACCAGTGTTTAAGAATCTTTCTGAAGCTGGCGCTCAAGCGAAAGAGCTTGCTTTAGCGGGAGATGAGGACGGTTTGGCACAGATGGATGCCATGAGTGAAGGTGAGGCAGGAGAACGAGTTACTTTGAGTGCCTCTGATGAGTTTCTGTTACCGGGGGCTTCGGAAGGTTTTGATCGACAACTTAATGCCTTGAAAGGTTTGATTGCTGAGGACCCTGCTAGGGTTGCTCAGGTAATTCGTCAATGGGTAAATGTAGATGACTGATGGTGACGGCGATAAAAAGCTGCCAAAAGTTTCGCGGGTAGATGCTGCTGCGATTTTACTAATGAGCCTGGGTGAAGCGGACGCTGCCCAGGTTTTGAAGCATATGGGGCCAAAAGAAGTACAGCGGGTGGGTACCTCTATGGCGGCATTGAAAGATATTAGTCAGGAACAGGTCGAAGGGGTAATGATCGAGTTTCTGGAGGCTGTCGGATCCCAAACGGGTATGGGAATCGGTTCTGATGAGTATATCAAGAATATGCTGACAGAGGCTTTAGGTCAGGACAAGGCGGATAGCTTAATTGACCGAATTCTTGTTGGTGGTAATACAACTGGTTTAGATACGCTTAAATGGATGGATGGTCGTGCTGTAGCGGAGCTTATACGTTATGAGCATCCACAGATTCAGGCCATTGTATTGTCATATCTTGAATCAGATCAGGCTGCTGAAGTGCTAGGCGTATTAGACGAAAAGGTACGTCTTGACGTTATTATGCGTGTCGCTTCTCTCGAAAGCATTCAGCCACAGGCTTTGCAAGAGCTGAATGATATTCTCGAAAAACAGTTCTCGGGTAACGCTGCGACTAAGACCAGTAAGATCGGTGGTGTCAAGTGTGCGGCAGATATTATGAACTTTATTGATACAACTATTGAAGCCGACTTGATGGATAGTATCAAAGAAGTTGATGCTGAACTCGGTACTGAGATAGAAGAGCTGATGTTTGTCTTCGATAATCTCAAGGATGTTGATGATAGAGGGATACAAACGCTCCTCAGGGAAGTCTCCTCAGATATTCTTATTGTTGCACTCAAGGGTGCTGATACTGAATTACAAGAAAAAATCTTTAAGAATATGTCTAAGCGTGCTGCCGAATTACTCCGTGATGACCTTGAGGCGAAAGGTCCTGTTAAGGTGAGTGAGGTAGAAGGTGCGCAGAAAGAGATACTCACCATTGCTCGACGCTTGTCTGAATCCGGTGAAATTGCGCTGGGCGGATCTGGCGAAGCGATGATATAGCATGAGTGACAAAAACAAGCGTGTCCCTTTAGGTGAACTGAGCGCCTACGAACGCTGGGAGCTGCCGAATATTGGCGATCCCGGTCGTGCGGCTAGTCAGGCAGAAAACGCCAGAAAGGAGAAAGTCAAACCACCGACTGCACAGCAAATTGAATCAATAACTAAGCAGGCATATGACTCCGGCTTTGAAGAAGGCCATCGAGATGGTTTCGCTAAAGGTTCAGAGGACGGTCGTGCTGCGGGTCATGCAGAAGGTTTGGAGGCCGGTAAAAGTGAAGGTTACGAACAAGGGGTTGCCCAAGGCCAGGGTGAAATTGCCGAAAAATTGTCACAGCTAGATGCCCTAATGAACCAGTTGGTTAACCCCATTCAGCAGCAACAGCAAGTCGTTGAAGAGGCGATGTTAAATGTTGCGGTTGCGCTTTCCAGAGCAGTGATTCACCGAGAGCTCAATATTGATAGTGCAAGCCTTACACTGGCTTTGTCTCGAGTCATGGAAGGTTTGCCAGCGCTGGACTCAGGGGCAATGTTAAAGGTCAATGAGCAGGATTATGAAACTGTTTCAAAAGCACTAGAGGCTTTAGGTTCTGGTATTGAGCTAGTGAAAGATCCAAGTGTTATAGCGGGTGGCTTCTTACTGAAGACTTCAGCTCAGGTGATTGACTATACCGTTGAAAAACGATTTCAAAAAGCTGTTCAGAGTATGCTGGATACCGCTGTCAATAATACAGCTTCAGGTACTCAAGAAGTGCCAGTGACGATTGATAGTCTGAGTGACTATTCGGCTGACACCTTGAAAGAGGAACCTGAAACAGGCGATGATGAACTGCGCAAGCTTGATCATGAAATACAAGATTCCGAGTTGCCGGGCACCGAGGATACCGAGGACACCAGTACTTCTGGGGAATTAGATGAACAACTAACACCTGGCCCTGAAGATGAGTGATCTGCTTGAAATCAACACTGCTAGTAATATAGCTGCGAATCTTGGTGTACTGGCTGATTCTGTTCCGACGCAGGTGGCACCACAATTTAGCGGGCGCTTGACGCGCATGGTCGGTCTTACCTTAGAGGCTGTTGGTTGCCAAAGTGTTGTTGGTGATCGTTGCCTTATTCATTCTGTTTCGGGTGACTTGATCGAGGCTGAAGTGGTCGGCTTTGAGGATGATCGTACATTTTTGATGCCACTTGTTGCTGCGGATGGTTTGAAGCCGGGTGCCCTGGTTACGCCAGCTGACTCCATTGGTGAAGTCGCTGTAGGGTGGGGCTTGCTTGGGCGTGTGCTTGACGGTGCCGGAAACGTATTGGATGACCACGGTCCATTAGAAGCTGAAACCCGTATACCTTTTAATGGTGCGGTGATTAACCCGCTTGCCAGAGCGCCAATTCGTGAGTCCTTGGATGTCGGGATTAAAGCCATAAACAGTCTCTTGGCTGTCGGCGTTGGTCAGCGAATAGGCTTGTTTGCAGGTAGCGGTGTTGGTAAAAGTATGCTCTTGGGTATGATGACCCGATTTACTACGGCCGATATTGTTGTCGTAGGCTTAATCGGAGAGCGTGGACGTGAGGTAAAAGAGTTTATTGAGGATATCCTGGGTGAAGAAGGGCTAAAGCGTGCAGTGGTAATTGCTTCGCCTGCTGATGACTCGCCTTTGATGCGTCTGCGAGCTGCGATGCTAACGACTCGGATAGCGGAATATTTTCGTGATCAGGGTAAAAACGTGCTTTTGTTAATGGACTCACTGACTCGATATGCGCAAGCGCAGCGTGAAATTGCATTGTCTGTGGGGGAGCCTCCCGCGACAAAGGGCTATCCACCCTCGGTGTTTGCCAAACTGCCTCAACTCGTCGAACGTGCGGGGAATGGTAAGAAAGGAGGCGGTTCCATTACTGCTTTTTACACGGTTCTCACTGAGGGTGACGATCAGCAAGATCCTATTGCAGACGCCGCCAGGGCTATTTTGGATGGTCATATCGTGCTCTCTCGTAGCTTGGCCGAAGAGGGCCATTATCCAGCGATCGATGTCGAGGCTTCGATCAGTCGAGTTATGCCTCATATCATCAGTGCTGAGCATTTACAGAATGCACAGCGCTTCAAACAAATCTATGCAAGGTATCAGCAAGCCAGAGACTTAATTAGCGTCGGAGCTTATGTTAAAGGTTCTGACCCACAAACTGATTTTGCTATCGAAAGAATTGAAAAGATGAAGCAGTTCCTGCGGCAGGGATTAACTGAGGAGTCTGAAGCGCCCAGAGCGATAGCGGAAATGTCACAAACGATTGCTGCTGCAGCTCAAGCGCAATAATCTAGCTTGCGCTACAGTCTATAAGGTTGTCTATGAAGAAGTCGCAGCGTTTGAAGGTAGTTCTTGATCAGGCAGAGCGAAACGAGCAAGCGGCTTTGGAGCAGATGACAGCTGCAAAGCGCTATTTGGACGATCAGACTGCGCAAATGGATAATCTCAAACAATATCATAATCAATACCTTGCTGATATGAAGCGAGGCCTTGGTAGCGTCCAGAGCGTTACTCAATTGCAGTCAAGCTTGCACTTTGTTAATCAAATTGATGTCGCAATCCAGCAACAACAGCTTGTTGTTGATCAGGGACAAAAAGCGTTCAATATTACCAAAGAAAAGTGGTCAGCTTTGCACCAAAAAACCAAAGGCTTGGCAGACCTTATTCAGCGCTACAAGGATGAGGAAAACGCACTTGCCGACAAGCGTGAGCAAAAGCAGTTGGAAGACGCTCTTCAAGCCAGGATGTTTCGCCGAAAATAGATCGCTGCATCAAAGGCTTGGCTTAATAATAAGCTTCATTGATGATCAATCCTTTCTTTAGCCTCTCATTGCCGATCTAGGGATAAAAAATCAGTTTATGATTTGTGGTATTCCTGAAAATAGCTACTAAAGTTAGTTGAAGAAATAACTATTTGGTGAGATTTAGGCTGATTATGAGTGAAGCAGCAATTGAGTTAGAAGGTGTTGTGAATATCGCTAAGGTTGAGTCGCTACATCATGAGATGGAAGAGATTCTTAAATTAGCATCTCCAACCGTTATCAGTGCGGGAGAAGTATCGAGAGTGGATACTGCAGCCTTGCAATTATTTGCTTCCTTTTTTACTTCAATGCGTACTGCTGAGGCTGAAGTTTCTTGGGGAAGCGTGTCCGAAGAGTTGCAAGCGGCTGCTAAGTTAGCGGGCTTGGAACAAATGCTAAATCTTAACTAAATGTTTTTGAATTTTGATTTCTTAGGGAAATTGCTTAATCGTCGCATACGGGAGAACGTAGATGGCAACAATATTGGCGGTAGATGATTCTGCCTCAATGAGACAAATGGTTTCATTCACTCTTAAAGGTGCTGGCTTTGATGTGATAGAAGCTGCAGATGGACAGCAAGCACTAGATAAAGCAAAAACTACTGCTGTTGATCTGGTTTTATCCGATGTGAATATGCCTGTAATGGATGGTATTGAGTTAGTTAAGAACCTCAGAACCTTACCGGATTATAAGTTTACTCCAATCTTAATGTTGACCACCGAGTCAGCTGGCGATAAGAAAATGCAGGGTAAAAATGCTGGCGCTACGGGTTGGTTGGTAAAACCGTTTAACCCAGAGCAGCTATTAGCGACTATCAAGAAAGTAATGGGCTAAGCTTTACCTCTGTAATGTACAGCGCTACCAAGAACAAAAAAACGTTAATGTAACTACGCGTAGACAGGCCAATACAATGAGTGTTGATTTAAGTCAGTTTCATCAGGTGTTTTTCGAAGAGAGTTATGAAGGGCTTGATGTTATGGAGTCTGCGCTTCTTAATATCGATATCTCGAATCTCGATTCTGAAGCGATAAACGAAATATTCAGGGCTGCACACTCGATTAAGGGTGGTAGTGGTACCTTTGGTTTTAATGAGATTGCTGAATTTACACATGTTGTAGAAACGCTGCTTGATCTTATTCGTTCAGACCAGTTTGTTATGGAAGCGGATCATGTCGATCTGTTTCTGAAGTCTGTCGACTGTATCCGAACTATGATCAATGAGCTTGAGGCCGGTCAAAGCTGCGAAACCAAGTTGGCAGATGAGTTGCGAGTACAGTTCAACGCTCTGCTGGAAGGTGGCAGTGAAACAGCAGAAAGCTGTGAAAGTCCTAGCGAGGAAACCGACGAAGGTTCTGATGGTTGGACTATCTATTTTAAACCCGACGCAGATGTCTTGCGCACTGGTAATGACCCAGTACGTATGTTTCGTGAACTGTCTGAGTTGGGTGAAGTCGAGGTTTCCAGTGTTGTTGATGAGCTGCCAGAACTTGGCTCGCTAGACCCCGAAGCATGCTATCTAGCTTGGAATATTGTACTTAAGGGTGATGCCGAAAGAGCTCAAATAGACGAAGTCTTTGAGTGGGTCGTTGATGACTCGGATATTCGAATTGAGAAAATTGATTCGCAAGCTTCTGAAGAGTCTGAGGTAAATGCTGAAGCAGCAGAGCCAGCGGTTGTTGCTGAAGCTGCGGTTGGTGTTTCAGCAGTTAAGACAGAAGATGTGCCCGCGTCTAAGTCGAGTGTTGAATCTAGTGCCAGTGTTGAGAAAGCGAGTAAAGCGCCAGCGCCTGTTAAAAAGGAAAGTAAGCCTGAAAGCGTTTCAATCCGTGTAGGCACAGACAAAATCGATAGCCTGATCAATATGGTCGGCGAGCTTGTAATTACCCAGTCAATGCTAAATGAACTGGGCAAAGACTTTACGGTCGATATGATGCCGAAGTTGATGGAAGGTTTAGAGCAGCTAAGTCTTCATACCAGAGAGCTTCAAGAGAGTGTCATGCGTATTAGGATGCTTCCTATTAGTTTTGCATTTTCACGTTTCCCTCGCCTCGTTCACGATATTAGTAAGAGTCTTGAAAAGAAAGTTGAGCTTGTTCTGCTTGGTGAGCAAACTGAACTGGATAAAACAGTGATGGAAAGAATAGGCGACCCTCTTGTTCACCTTGTTCGAAACTCACTTGACCACGGTTTAGAGTCGCCAGAAGCGCGTCTTGCCGCTGGCAAAGATGAAACCGGTAAGATTACCCTTAACGCATTTCACCAGGGCGGTAACATTGTTATTCAGATTATTGATGACGGTGCCGGCCTCAATGAAGATCGAATTTTATCGAAAGCAATCGAAAACGGTCTTGTTTCGCCTAACGATCATCTTGAACCAGAGCAAATTCACGACTTAATTTTCCAGCCTGGATTTTCAACTGCTGCAGAAGTTACCGATATTTCGGGGCGTGGCGTTGGTATGGATGTTGTGCGCAGAAATATACAGGACTTAAATGGTTCGGTCGAGGTTGAGTCGACTCCAGGCAAGGGGAGTATGTTCTCGATACGCTTGCCACTGACTCTGGCAATTTTGGATGGTCAGCTAATTCGTGTTGGTCAGCAGGTATATATTTTTCCTTTGGTATCTATTGTCGAATCGATTGAGTCTCAGGATCAGATGATACATCGCGTTTCTGGTGGCTGTGACGTCCTTCGCCTTCGAAACGAATATGTTCCGATTATTCGCCTTTGGGATATTTTTAACGTTCAGGCAGATCATGAACGGGTTGATGATGGTCTCCTCGTTATTGTCGAGGGTGACAATATTAAGGTAGCGGTGTTAGTTGACGACTTATTAGCTCAGCAGCAAGTGGTCATCAAGAGTTTGCAGGAAAACTATCGTTCAGTCCCTGGTGTATCCGGCGCAACGATACTTGGGGATGGTACTGTATCACTGATCCTGGATATTAGCGGGCTTATAAAGCTTGCTGGTGTTGGGCGTGATGCCTATAAGAAGATTACCGAGCCAGACGATAGCGAAGCGGCATAAAACAAAAGGTTTAATCTATGTCAGAGCAACAAGATTCAAAGCTAGAACAGATTAATGGTGAAGTCGATGATGCAAAGCAGGATGAGCCAACCGACCAATACCTCACCTTTTTTATGGGGGGTGAAGAGTTCGGTATCAATATTCTTTCAGTGCAGGAGATAAGAGGTTGGGAAGAGATCACCTCAATTCCCAATTCTCCAAGTCAGGTGCTAGGTGTCATGAACTTGAGGGGGACTGTTTCTCCTATCGTTGATTTGCGATATAGCTTTGGCATTAAAGATTTATCTTATACCGATGAAACGGTTGTGATAATCGTTTCGGTAGAAACCGAGTCTAACGCCAAGGTTATCGGAATCGTGGTTGATGCAGTGTCGGATGTGTATAACTTTTCTCATTCTCAAATTCAGCCTTCTCCCGAGCTTTCCCAAACGAGTCAGGCGCAATATGTTAAAGGTTTGGGAAGTACCGAAGAAAAAATGGTGATTATTTTGGAGCTTAGCGAGCAATTGATCGCTGATCCAGATCAGGTTGCCGGACGACAATTACTAGCGAGTTAAGGTTCTTAAGTGGATTCTGATCGATCACGAGAGTTTGCGATGTCCGATGCTGATTTCCAGGAAATCAGCGAGTTGGCCTATAAGTATACTGGCATAGTGCTGGGGCCCCATAAGAAAGATATGGTTTATGGCCGCCTGGCGCGTAGGCTCAGAGATGTTCGTTTGGGCTCAGTAAGTGAATATCTGTCTTTGATTCGTAATGAAAACAGCGAAGAAGTTAGTCGTTTTATTAATGCGATTACGACGAATCTCACATCCTTCTTTAGAGAGAACCATCATTTCGAGTTTCTTGGAGATAAGCTCTGTAAGGAGCTAAAGAATAGCAACGCTGCTTCAAGGCGAATTAGAGTTTGGTCTGCAGGCTGCTCTTCTGGTGAGGAACCTTATAGCATTGCAATGACCATTCGGGATAACTTTGATTTAAGTGGCTGGGACTGCAAAATTCTAGCTACTGACTTAGATTCCAAAGTTTTGGGAAAAGGTCAGCAAGGTGTTTACGGGGTTGAGCGAATTGAATCGCTTCCTCAAGAGATCAAGCGGAAGTGGTTCATGTTTGATAAGAACCACCCGGATATCGTTAAGGTTAAACCTGATTTGCAGGAGTTAATTAGATTTAAGCGCCTAAACTTATTGGAACGCTGGCCAATGAAAGGCCCGTTCGACCTAATATTCTGTCGGAATGTCGTTATTTACTTTAATGAAGAGACTCAAGCAGTTTTGTTCAACAGGTATGCCGATATGCTTAAAGATGGGGGCTATTTGATAATTGGTCACTCAGAGAGCTTGAGTAGAGTATGTACAAGGTTTAAGCCAATAGGTAAGACCATCTACCAGAAAATTTCTTAGTATTGAATGTTGATTGTCGTTCAGGGCAGCAATATTACAGTTAATGTAGGATAGTTAGTAAATGTCACAAAATCACACTTTACCACCACCCCTAGCAGGCTTTGAGCATGTGAACAGGTATTGGGATAAGCGAATGAATGTTCCCGCTGCTAAAATAATGCCGGGTGAGTTCTATGTGAGCAAAACTGGAGAAATGATTGTTACCGTACTGGGTTCCTGTATTTCTGCCTGTGTTCGAGATGTGCAACTTGGTATAGGTGGAATGAATCACTTTATGTTACCAGAGCAAGGGGCTCATTCGACGGAAAAGTGGGGAGCTTCAGAAATAAGCAGTGCCTCCAGGTACGGAAACTGGGCGATGGAATTTCTTATTAACGAAATCCTAAAGCTTGGTGGTACGCGTCGAAATCTCGAAATCAAAGTTTTTGGTGGCGGCAATGTTCTTAGCAACATGACTGACATTGGTAAGCGAAATATAGCGTACGTAAGAAAGTACATTTACGAAGAAAATTTTGAGCTAGCAGCGGAAGATGTTGGTGATATATACCCGAGAAAGGTCTTGTATTTTCCCGATACCGGTGCAGTTAAAGTAAGAAAGCTTAGAGAAACAACAAACGATACAGTCTTGCAAAGAGAGATTAGCTATAGCAATGACTTGAAGCAAAAGTCCGCACCAAGCGGTGGTGTTGAGTTGTTTGACTGATTCGCGCAGTAATATGTCGTACTTTTCGTGGAGAAGTAGGTTTGAGTAAGATAAAAGTTTTAATTGTTGATGACTCCGAGCTAATTAGGCAGGTTTTATCTGAAATTATTGGCTCGGCACCAGACCTTGAGGTTGTGGCTGTCGCTGAGCATCCGCTTGATGCTCGTGAGAAAATTAAGCAGTTCAGTCCAGATGTACTGACTTTGGATATTGAAATGCCAAAAATGGATGGCATTACATTTCTGCGAAATTTGATGAGATTGCGTCCCATGCCGGTCGTTATGATCTCTACTTTAACTAGTAAAGGAGCTCCGGCTACGCTTGATGCGCTTTCAATTGGCGCAGTTGACTATATCGCAAAACCACAAGGTGGTTCCTGGGATAACCTTTCGGATTATGCGCTAACAATTCAGAGTAAAGTTAGAAATGCTGCCATTGCGAATATGGCGGCTCATGATAGAGTGCTTTCGTCGAAGCAAGCTTCTAGTGAGGCGACAGAAAAACGTAAATTTGACGGGCGAAAAATTATTTGTATCGGAAGTTCTACGGGTGGAACGGAAGCTCTACGTGAAGTCCTGCAAGGGATGCCAGCAAACTGCCCGCCTATTGTTATGGCGCAGCATATACCTGCTACCTTTAGTGCCTCATTGGCGCAGCGGCTTGATGGACACTGTGAAATCACAGTTAAGGAAGCAAAGAGTGGTATGCCTTTGGAGCCGGGCCATGCTTATTTAGCGCCAGGCGACTTCCATTTAAAAGTTTACGAGAAAAACGGGCGCTTGGTTACCTCTCTATATGATGGAGAGAAGGTCAGTGGTCATAAGCCTTCGGTCAATGTATTATTCGACTCAGTCGCACAGCATTATGGGAAATATGCAGTTTCAGCTATCCTAACGGGGATGGGAAGTGATGGCGCCGAAGGTATGGAAAGAATACTTTCAGTGGGCGGTGCAACTTTTGCTCAAGATGAAGCAACGAGTGTTGTATGGGGAATGCCCGGCGCAGCTGTTAAACTTAACGCTGTGCAAAAAGTGCTCCCGATAAATAAAATTCGAGAAGCGCTACTTAAGGCTTGTGAAAGGTAGCGTTAGGAAATATCTATTTAGACAAGGGTGAGGCATAAATGTCAATCACATCAGTACTTTCAACGGATGATAACTCTCTAACTATTGCGATTAAAGGTCGCTTTGACTTTGCTTCGCATCAGAGTTTTTGTGACGCTTACGAAGGAAAAGACAACGGTGTTAGTGAATATCGCATCGATATGCGCGACGTCAGTTATCTAGACAGCTCTGCTTTGGGAATGTTGTTGTTACTTAAGGATCACGCAAAAGAAGATGTAAAAATCAGCATAGTTCACTGTTCTGATGAGGTAAAAAAGATATTCGAGATCTCTAATTTTAAACAGCTATTCGATATTCATTAAATTAAGTACCATTCTCTAAATAGCGGATATTGGCCCGATATTCGCATAATCCTCCCTAAAGCGTAGTGTAATCAAGTTAGACGACTAACTTGAGCGCCTACAATTCGCTTGNCCTAAAGCTATTTTTTCTAAGTCATAATTAATATGGCTTGAGCGAAACGGGTGGTTGTTGTTCATGCAAAATATATCTCTATCAAACCCTGTATCAGCAGGAAACGCACCAGCAGCGTCAACTAGCGGTCCAGCATTGGGCGCGAGCAGCGAACCGGGTGCATCACCCATAGAGGGTTCATTTGGTGCTACATTAACAGGTGTCTATCAGTCTTCTATAAGTCCTGAGAAACTTGATGATATTGCTGCTAAGCTTGAAGCTTTAGGGCTGGATTCAAGCTTCCTGGATGATATCAACGCATTATTGAGTGGCAATTTAATGTCTCTGGATGCGGCACAGCAAGGCATAGAATTGCCGGAAATGAGTACTTTTCTTTCTAACTCGCTGGCAGAGCTTGAGAGTGGTCTTGGATTTTCAAGTGATGACATACCCGAAGATGTGTTGGCATCTTTGCTAAATACGGTAAATGGGATACAACAAGCCCTTGCACCGGTAAGTGCTAACCTTCCACAAGCATTGACTGGGCTTGATTCAGGTGTGGCGCCAGTAAGTGTTTTGCCTGGCGTATCTTTTCAAAACCAGGATGCTAAGAAGTCTCAGGTGAACCTAAATACGGCAAACCAAATTCAAGCAGCTCCGCTTACCAATTCTAATATTGATTCAGGGCTTGGGTTGTCTCCTCAGAATTTGTCCCAAAATGGCAGTGCTATGCTCAATTTGGAAGAGGAGGTTGTTAGTCAGGCATTGCAAGGTGAATCAAAGTTTAAGGCGATTGCGGATAGTACTAGTAGTGTTGAAAGCATTCTGGAAAAAACGATTGGTAGTGGTGTAGAGCGTTCATCTTCGCCACTTAAAACAACGTTTTCGGAAGTGCAGCAGAAATTAGATAACGCGCCTTACTCGACAACAGTAATGACGGGTTTGGATGAGGTTGAGTGGGGGGAGGAAGTTGGCCAGAAGATAGTTTGGCTTACGGGAAAGGCAATTCAGTCTGCAGAGATCCACTTAAACCCTGCTGAGCTTGGTCCAATTGATGTAAAAATTTCTGTTCAAAATGATGCAGCAGCCATTACATTTAACGCCCATAATGCTTCAGTCAGGGAAATGCTTGAATCTAACGTTGTGCGTTTACGTGAAATGATGGAGACAAACGGCGTTGAGCTTCAGGAAGTGAATGTCGATGCACGCAGCGGTGATGAGCGTTTTGCATCCAATGATCAGCAGCAAGGTTCTAATGGCTCGGAAGATCAGCAAGAAGATTCTGAAGATTCTAGTAGTGAAACAGCTACGACAGAATCGATTTCACGCTCCTCTTCAAATCTCGTTGACTACTTTGCCTGATAAGTTTTTATCAGGCCCTCTTCATTTTCGCCCTCTTTAAGCTAAACTAATATCAAATAGTTAAAGGCAACAGTTAAGCTTCCGTTTAAACGGAGAACTGTTGTTTTTGGCATACACTTTGCTGGATATCTGTAAAGGTGCTCAGCTGCGATTTGATATGACGGGATTTTGACGTGGCAGAAGAAGAAAACAAAACTGAAGAAGAGCAATCTGGCGAAGGTGGTTCAAAGAAAAAGCTAATTATTATTATTGCGATCGTTGCAATTTTAGCTATTGGTCTATCGGTTGGTGTGACGATGTTTTTGCTTGGTGGCGATGAAGACGCACCAACTGAACCGGTTATTGAAGAAGAAGTGAAGGAGCCAGCTAGCTACATTCCAATTAAGCCAGCATTTTTGGTTACGTTTAATGTCGATGGGCGTCAGCGGTATATGCAGATTTCATTATCTGTTTCTAGTCGTGATGCCAGTGCTTTGGATGCTTTAGACCACCATATGCCTTTGATACGTTCACGTTTATTGAATGTATACGCAGATCAGGACTTTCAACAGATTCGCACTGAGGAAGGTAAGTTAGCGCTTCAAGCTCAGACAGTCGAAGTGATTAATACTGTCTTAAGTAGTGAAGAGGCTGGTGAGATAGAGAACGTTTATTTCACTAATTTTGTATTGCAGTAGTTTTGTTCAAGATGTTTTAAGTTATTTGTTTGGTGTTATTTTCGCGACCGTCAAATAGCTTATTTTGTGATTGCTTAAAAATTCATATAGTCAGGTATTAGTGTGCAAGATTTATTATCACAAGACGAGATAGATGCGTTATTGCATGGTGTCGATGATGGTGATATCGACACGGAGGACGATGCCGATGAAGAAGGTATACGCAATTACGACTTAGCGAGCCAAGATAGAATTGTGCGCGGGCGCATGCCTACGCTCGAAATGATCAATGAAAGGTTTGCCCGCTACACCAGAATCAGCTTGTTTAACCTGCTCCGTAGAAACGCCGACGTTTCTACGGGCGGTGTCCAGATCATGAAGTTTGGAGAGTATATCCATACTCTTTACGTTCCTACCAGTTTAAATATTGTCAAAATCAGACCTCTTCGCGGAGCTGGTTTATTTATTTTTGATGCCAAGCTAGTTTTTAAACTTGTTGATAACTTCTTTGGTGGTGATGGGCGTCATGCAAAAATTGAAGGGCGTGAGTTTACGCCTACCGAGATTCGGGTTGTTCATATGGTACTCGAACAAGTTTTTATCGATATGAAGGAAGCGTGGAGCGCAGTTTTCAAAATTGATTTTGAGTATATGAACTCTGAAGTTAACCCTTCAATGGCGAATATTGTTAGCCCTAGTGAAGTGATAGTAATTAGTACCTTTCATATCGAACTAGATGGCGGTGGTGGAGACCTTCATCTGGCCATTCCATACTCTACCATTGAGCCGATTCGCGAGATCCTCGATGCTGGTGTCCAGAGTGATGTTGACGATGTTGACGAGCGCTGGATGACAACTATTCGGAAAGATCTTTTAGAGGCTAATGTGCCTCTTAATGCGACAGTCCTAGAAGAACAGATATCACTTAGAGATGTTGCCAAGCTTGAAAAAGGTGATGTTATACCGATAGAAATGCCAGAGTTTATTACGCTAACTGCGAATAAGGTCCCTATGTTCAAAGCAAAGCTTGGGCAAAGTGATGGTCAGTTAGCGGCGAAAATTGAAGAAAAAATTGAACGACCCAACCTCATATCCAGTGTAGTTGACGAAAATTTGGAAGAAGAAAATGAGTGATAACGAAGATCAAAGTGAAGACGAAAAACTAGCATCTGAATGGGAAGCTGCAATGGAAGAGTCTGGTGATTCTGAAGGCGGCGAAGGTAGTGTTGAGGATGAGTGGGCGGCGGCAATGGCCGAAGCTGAAGCTATCGAAGGGGATGATGCTGATGATATTAAGTCTGCGCCTCTAGAGTCTTTTGATTCGCGTCCAGCTGCGGCTGCTAACGCTGGTGCTGGTGGCCCAGGCGCTCCCGATCTTGATGTCATTCTGGATATACCTGTTACGTTATCGATGGAAGTCGGTAATACCTCCATTCCGATCAGAAACTTATTACAATTGAATCAAGGTTCCGTTATTGAGCTTGACCGCTTGGCCGGTGAGCCATTAGATGTTTTGGTCAATGGCACACTAATCGCTCATGGTGAAGTTGTTATGGTTAATGATAAATTCGGTATTCGACTGACTGATGTAGTAAGTCCAACTGAACGTATCAGGCGTTTAGGGTAGTTTTGTGGGCTTACTGATTCGCCTTTGTGTGGTGTTCATACTGAGCACCAGTATTGTGTATGCTAATGAATCCTCAGATTCTACGAATCCTGGCACTGAGCCACAGCAACAATTAGTTGAGTTAGACGATACGTTAAAAACTGAAAACGAAGTTGTCAGCTCAAATACTGAATCGACCCACCTTAGTAAAGCTCGTGCACCAGAGTACGACCCGATAACGAGTTGGCCTATTGTTGTCGCTACTTTATTCGCAATGGTGGTCTTCATTTTTGTCTTGGCTTGGTTTGCTCGCCGATTTAGCGGATTTAATATTGCTAAAAATAGAGA
The DNA here is from genome assembly GCF_001635225.1 of Oleiphilus sp. HI0086. NCBI lineage: Bacteria > Pseudomonadati > Pseudomonadota > Gammaproteobacteria > Oceanospirillales > Oleiphilaceae > Oleiphilus > Oleiphilus sp. HI0086. The sequence goes on along the minus strand of NZ_LWFZ01000929.1, from coordinate 2,562 downwards.
AATGGAAGTGCTTTCGTCTCTTCCGCTTGGTGCAAGAGAAAAAGTTAGTTTAGTTCGTGTAAAAGGGCAGACACTTCTTTTGGGTGTTACCAATCAGCAGATTTCTTGTTTGCATACTTTTGACAGCGATTCTGATCTTAGTGATAACGCTCAAGAAGGTGGTGGTCGTGGTGCACATTCCGATTTTTCGACAACTTTAAAAGGCTTGCTCACTAAAAGTACGCCTGAGGAGCAAGGCAGCTCTGAGCTTAACTCTCAAGAGGGTAAGCTATGACAACGAAGTCAAAGTTTTCAGTGCGTACTTTTGCACTCCTAGCACTAGGTGTCGTTCTGTCATTGTTGTCATTTTCAGCTTTTGCTGAAGGTGCGCAAGGAAGCCCGGGTATTCCTGCTCTAACCCTGGTAAATAATTCTGATGGTTCGCAGACCTATACGGTGACGATCCAGGTTCTTGCGCTAATGACTGCGCTAACCTTCTTGCCTGCGATGCTGATGATGATGACTTCATTCACCCGAATAATCATCGTTTTCTCAATACTTCGCCAGGCCTTGGGGCTACAACAAACCCCTTCAAACCAGATAGTTTTGGGTTTATCGCTGTTTTTAACGATCTTTATTATGACGCCTGTTTTTGAAAAGGTTAATGAAACGGCTATCCAACCTTATATGAACGAGCAGCTAGCACCTGTTGATGCCGTTAAAGCCGCAAGCTTACCATTTCGAGAGTTTATGCTGACGCAGACAAGAGAAGATGATATTGCGCTGTTTGTGCGTATATCGGGTGCTGAATACAATACGCTTGATGACTTGCCGTTTTGGGTGTTGATGCCTGCCTTCGTAACAAGTGAACTGAAAACCGCCTTTCAAATTGGCTTTCTGCTGTTCCTGCCTTTTCTAATTCTCGATATGGTCGTGGCGAGCGTACTGATGGCAATGGGTATGATGATGTTATCACCTATGATTATCTCCTTACCTTTCAAGATAATGTTTTTTGTCTTGATTGACGGTTGGGCTCTGATAATGGGTAGTTTAGCCGCCAGCTTTGGAATATAACGAGGTAGATTAAGATGACGCCAGAGTTAGCAATTGACCTTGTAAGGGATGCCGTATTTGTAATTTTGATTTTGGTCACTTTAATACTCGTACCCGGCCTAATCGTTGGCTTGATGGTGAGTGTTTTTCAGGCTGCAACACAGATCAACGAGCAAACGCTAAGCTTCTTACCAAGGCTTCTGGTGACCTTGTTTGTGCTTATTGTCGCGGGTCCGTATATGATGACAAAAATTCTCGACTATTCAGAACGCTTATGGACTAGCATTCCATTACTGATCGGGTAAAAGATGGAATTTACCGACGCACAAATTGGCGCTTGGGTTGGGTCCTTCTTGTGGCCCTTATTCCGTATTGCCAGTTTCTTGATGGTGGTTCCGGTAATCGGAACACGGTTGGTGCCAATGCGTGTCCGAATTGGCTTATCCTTTGCCTTAACGCTAATCGTTGCTCCATTGATTGACCCTGTCCCTGTGATTGACGCTCTGTCAATCGGTTCTTTTTTGATTGTGCTTCAGCAAGTTGTTATCGGTACCTTAATGGGCTTCATGTTTGTGCTACTGATGCAGTTGTTTGTGGTGGCGGGGCAAATGATTTCGATGCAAATGGGTTTGGGTTTTGCTTCGATGGTTGACCCAACGAACGGTGTTAATACACCAATCCTGTCTCAGATATTCCTGATAGGCGTAACCTTAACGTTTCTTGCAATGAATGGTCATTTAGTGATGATTGAAGTGATTGTTGAAAGCTTTAGGGCGTGGCCGATTTCAGCAAGTATTATAGGTGAAAACTCGATAGAGCCTTACTTATTGTGGGATATGTTGATGAGGATTAACTGGCTCTTTGCTTCGGCTCTGCTGGTTGCGCTGCCAGTAGTAACTTCGGTATTGATTGTTAATATCTCCTTTGGAGTTATGACAAGGGCGGCACCGCAGATGAATGTATTCTCGCTCGGTTTTCCAATCGGTATGATTTTCGGTTTTTTCATTCTTTGGGTGGGTGTCGGAAATGTTGATACGCTTTTTATTCGTTTTAGCGAGCATACATATATTTATCTGCGCGATGTGATGGGGGCTTAGAGCGCTTATGGCAGAGAACGATAGTAGTCAGGATAAAACCGAAGAACCCACCGGCCGGAAACTCGAAAAAGCGCGAGAAGAAGGTCAGGTTCCCCGATCAAAAGAGTTAAATACAACTTTTTTACTGATTGTCGGGGCGGGGGGCTTGTTAATTTTTGGTAGCGGTATCGCAGCATCTTTAACAAAGATCATGACTGCTAGTTTTTCGTTTTCTAGAGAGGCGACACAAGATACAAGCCAGATGGGAATGTATCTCGCAAGAGCCGCGGTTGAAGTTGCAGAAGGTATTTTGCCGTTTCTAATTTTGTTGTTTGTATCGGCTATTGCAGGGTCCGTTGCTTTGGGTGGTTGGCTTTTCTCAACTAAAGCTCTGGCGCCTAAGTTTAGCCGAATGGACCCAATTAAAGGCTTGGCGAAGATGTTTTCCCTCAAG
>NZ_LWFZ01000928.1:0-1400 GCF_001635225.1 Oleiphilus sp. HI0086 | reverse complement strand
GAGATTCCAGCAGTAAGAAATCAGCATATATTTTCCGTGAATGGTGACGTAATGCATCGTTTTTCACTTCGCGTGATTGATGGAATGAAGTCCGTTTGCAGTGCTTTAGATCAAGTCAGAGCCCGCTCATAAAATAAATAATCTAACCTACCTTCCTGAAGGAGTACGACCTTGGAAAAGCAAGATAAAAATGCTTCACATAAAAAGAAGATGCAAAAACAAAAGGCCAATGTAGACGCTAATATCGAGGCAGCCAATATTGAACGTGGTGTCTTAATAGTGCTTACAGGAAATGGCAAGGGAAAGAGCAGTTCTGCTTTTGGCATGGTTTTGCGGGCCTTGGGCTATGACCATAAGGTTGGAGTAGTACAGTTTATCAAGGGGGCACAGCTTTCAGGTGAAGAGCTTTACTTAAAAAACAAATTGCCAGATGTAGACTTCTATCAAATGGGGACTGGCTTTACCTGGAACACGCAAGATCGAGAAGCAGATATCGAAGCGGCCGAAAAAACCTGGAAGGTAGCGGAGAAAATGCTTGCAGATGACAGCTACAACTTGGTCGTGCTGGATGAGCTGACCTATATGATTGCCTATAAATACCTCGAAGAAGAACGAATTCTTTCTGCTTTGCGAGATAGGCCTTTTGAGCAAAGCGTGATTGTTACCGGACGAGGTGGTGGCTCTGCGTTGCAGGAGTTAGCTGATACGGTATCAGAGATTAAAGAGATCAAGCACGCCTATAAGGCGGGCGTTAAGGCTCGTGAAGGGGTTGATTATTAGGCGCTGAGCAAAAGTAAATGAGTACTGTTTTATCTTTTGATTAGCAATACTGTGTCGTAAGAGATGACCTCTAGCTGGCAGTCGAACAATGCAGCAATATATTGAAAGGTTTTAACGGAATAGAAGCTGATGTGAGTTGGGTCTTTCGTATACTGCCAATTCACGATGCCTTGCTTTGGGGGTTGTTTTGTCATAATGCCCAAGACTCCTTTCTTTTTCAGCATCTTAAACAAGAGCTCAAATACCTCTTTTGGCTTGCTCAGATGTTCGACAACCTCTGTACTGGTAATAAAGTCGTAGCGGCCACTTAAAGGGCTTTTGTCTGGCATGTAGAAAGGATCGTACTCTTCTACGTTAAAGCCCTTTTCACGCATCATGATTGATAAAGTTGGTCCGGGTCCGCAGCCGAAATCAAGCCCATTGGCAAAGGGTTCTAGTTGAGATATCAGCGGCATAGATAACTTCTCTAGAAAGCGCCGATATCCTTTGTCTTCGGGGTTGTTTTCATGCAAATCATAGATTGATTTTTCATACCCGGGCGAGATGTGAAACTGCTTAGGAACAAATATCAGGTCACAGTGCGCACAGTTAAGGTATTCTCTGTCTACTTTGCTGTGTGA
>NZ_LWFZ01000927.1:0-1089 GCF_001635225.1 Oleiphilus sp. HI0086 | reverse complement strand
AAGCCACGGCTTCCAATCGTAAATATATCAAAGTTGAATGAGCTAGTAGCTCATCACCGCGTATCAGTGGCAAAAGGGGTCGGTGACACATAATAATCATTCGTATTACTTGCCCTACACCTAAATAAAGAGCAAAAGGGGTCGGTGACACATAATAATCATTCGCATTACTCAGCTTGAAAAGACCTTGGCTTAGGTCGATAATCAAGGCTAACTATCAAGAAAGATAGAGGAAGCTGAAATGCCAAGGAAGCCAAGAATGTATATGGCCGGAGTGCCGTGCCATGTAATACAACGAGGAAGCTGAAATGCCAAGGAAGCCAAGAATGTATATGGCCGGAGTGCCGTGCCATGTAATACAACGAGGAAGCAATCGGGAAGCGTGTTTCTTTCAGATCAAGATAATCAGTTTTATCTGGAATGCTTACAAGAAGCGCGTGAACGCTATGATGTAAGTTGTCATGCTTGTGTCTTGGTGACGAATCACACACATCTTTTGTTGACACCTTCATGCACTGACGGTGTCTCTAAAGTGATGCAGTCACTTGGGCGGCGCTACGTGCAATACATCAATAAGACATGTCGGTGATGCGTTACATTATGGGAGAGTCGTCTCGTTCGCTATCGAGAGTTGTTTAACGTGGTGCTACTTGTTAGCATTTTTTTGATGTGCCACATACTCGTCAAGTAACTCGCGTATCATTTTTTGATACTGCATGTGATTGGTTTTGGCGGCCTGCTTAAAATAGGCAACACTCTCAGAAAACAAATAAAAGGGGTCGGTGACACATAATAATCATTCGTATTACTTGCCCTACACCTAAAAAGATCGTGTGTAGTTGCCTCCAACTTGTATGCAGCTGCTTTGACTTTCTGCTCTAGTTGGGCTGAATGAGTAATCAGCAGACGTATTGTGTTGGTGTTATTCCTTTGTTCCTTTGTTCCTGAAGTTTTTTAGCGCCTTCTATTAGCTCTCTTGTTTCTTTATGGGAGCGGTCACAAAACTGTTCAAAGTCAGTAAGCAGCTTAGTTTTCGGCCAAACACCGGAGTCAGGTGTCAGTTGTCCAACTTTCAGCTGGTAGTCTGCA
>NZ_LWFZ01000926.1:0-729 GCF_001635225.1 Oleiphilus sp. HI0086 | reverse complement strand
TCTTGCTAGTAAAGGTATTGTCACGATGGAAGATCTTGCAGAACAGTCTATCGATGAGTTAATGGAAGTCGATGAGATGGATGAAGAAAAAGCCGGGCAGTTAATTATGACTGCACGAGCACCTTGGTTTGAAAACCAGGAATAAAGACGGGAGTCAGGAGAATTAATCATGTCTGAAGTAACTGTCAAACAACTGGCAAATGATATAGGTGCACCGGTCGACCGACTGTTAAAGCAAATCGCGGATGCAGGTTTACCTGCTCGTGATGAGAGCTCGGTTGTTACTGATGAAGAAAAGCAAACTTTGCTGACTTTCTTAAAGAAAAGTCATGGCGAAGAAAATGACGAGCCTAAGAAAATCACACTGAAGCGCAAGACGACATCAACTTTGAAGATGTCAGCGGGTCAAGGTAAGTCAAAAACAGTTAATGTTGAGGTGCGTAAGAAACGTACCTATGTGAAGCGCCCGGAAGTCTCTTTAGAGCTTGAACAGCAGAAGAAAGAAGAGGCAGAACGAGCAGCTAAACTAGCCGAAGAAGTTGCTGCTAAGAAAGCACAAGAAGCGAAAGAAGCTGAAGAGAAAGCTCGAAAAGAGCAAGAAGCCAAAGAGGCTGAAGCTAAGCGTGAAGCGGAAGATGCTAAGAAAAGTGAAGCGAAAGCGCCGAAGGCTGAAGTACCAGTGACGCCTGCTGAGCTTGAAACAAACGAAAAGCATAAAAAGCACAAGAA
>NZ_LWFZ01000925.1:0-611 GCF_001635225.1 Oleiphilus sp. HI0086 | reverse complement strand
TTCATCTTCAACGGTGATGTTAAAATCATCCTCAAGCAGTGCAATGACTTCGAGTATTCCCATGGAGTCTAGAATGCCTTTATCCAAAAAAGAGTCATCATTTTTGAGTTCGTCTTGATTGTCTGTGAACATGTAGTTCTCAAGGATAAATGTTCTTAGCGTTGCTTCATTGCTCATAGTGTTTCCTAAATCTTAAATAAAAAGATGTTGTTACATTATTGTAAGGATTATTTATTCTAACTGATTCTGTGTAACTCGGTATCATTAGAGTGATGGTTTTTGAAATTACTCTCAAATTGATCAATAAAATGATGGTGCCAGGCTTGGGTTGATAAGACGGATACAAGCGCTGTGTTGTCTTTTTGGCTAATTGCCTTACCTGATTTGATTTTTTTCAATAGTAGCGCCACTTTGTTTGGGTTGAAGTAATTGCTGTCTTTCAAAGAATTCTCGCTTAGTAAGCTTTCAACGTATTCGGGCGTACTGTCACTAAAAAAGGATGGTATGTTAGGTGCTCTATAAGGCTGTTTATAACGCTGGACAATAGTATTTGGCAAACGATTTTGCATCGCTTTTTTTAGAATGTACTTTTCGTTGAACGCTTTCATCTT
>NZ_LWFZ01000924.1:0-429 GCF_001635225.1 Oleiphilus sp. HI0086 | reverse complement strand
GGTTAGTGCTTAAAATTCTTTCGTTCAACTTAGGTGTCGAACTCGGTCAAATTGCCGCATTGACTGTCATGCTTGGTTTATTGGCTATTTGGCGCAAAACCAAGTCATTTAAAAACTTCAGTAATGCAGCGAATGTTTTTCTAATATCGCTTGGTGTTTTGCTGTTGTTGCAGCAATTGCATGGATACTCGCACACCTCCCACCCAGATGATTTCGGCTTTAGCGCCGACAACTATCTACACGAACACGAGAAAATGTCTAGTGACATGGAGAGTGAAATAGAGAGCGAAATGACGAATCAAAGACCGAGAACTTCTCACGACTCAATTGACTAAAACGACAATAATTTAAAGAGGAATATTTATGTTCATGAGTTATAAAGCCCTTACTCATAAAGATTAATAAAAACAATATTTAAAAAAGCCTTGC
>NZ_LWFZ01000923.1:0-716 GCF_001635225.1 Oleiphilus sp. HI0086 | reverse complement strand
CTGGTTTTCAAACCAAGGTGCTCGTGCAGTCATAATTAACTGCCCGGCTTTTTCTTCATCCATCTCATCGACTTCCATTAACTCATCGATAGACTGTTCTGCAAGATCTTCCATCGTGACAATACCTTTACTAGCAAGAACCAAAGCCAAATGCTGGTCCATGCCGTCCATTGCCAATAGATCCTCTGCAGGCTCTTTACCTTCGAGTTCCTCTTCGGAAGCCAAAGCTTTATTCAATAAGGCATCTTTTGCACGACGACGTANCTCTTCAACAATATCTTCATCGAAGGCGTCAATCTCTAACATTTCCTCAATCGGTACATAGGCGACTTCTTCTAGTGAAGTAAAGCCCTCATTTACCAACTCAGTCGCCAAGTCTTCATCTACATCAAGCGTTTCGATAAACAAGTCAACATACTTGCCAACCTCTTCTTCCTGCTGCTTACCTGCATCTTCTTCAGACATAACGTTCAATTCCCAGCCGGTCAATTCACCAGCCAGACGAACATTTTGCCCTGCTCGACCGATTGCCATAGCCAAGTTATCTTCAGATACCGCAACGTTCATGGAATTTGTTTCTTCGTCTACTACGATAGAAGCAACCTCGGCAGGCGCCATGGCGTTAACCACTAGCTGAGCCGGGTTATCATCCCAGACGATGATATCGACACGCTCATTACCTAACTCACCTGAGACGGCCTGAACTCGTGCTCCAC
>NZ_LWFZ01000922.1:0-683 GCF_001635225.1 Oleiphilus sp. HI0086 | reverse complement strand
CAGTGCTTGGGAAAGACAGTTTCTACCATTAGAAATTGTGACAGGAAAGGGCTCATTGAATAGAGCCCTCTTACTTTTTGTTAGCTTGAGCATTCTTTAGTGATGCGTTCTCGGACAGTATCGAGCAAAGTGTCGTCACGCTCGTATTCGGTGATGAGTTCGTCAAAGGCATCAAAGTTATCGTCGGTTAAGCCGTACTGGTCTTCAATTTTAATGAGTTCAGCTTCTTTCTTTTGTAGATCATTATGAAACAGTATCTCGGCGCATTGATAGCGTACGCTATAGTCGGCGTACTGTTCTTTGCTCATGAGCGGGTTGGCGAAGCTATTGGGCGAAAAAAGAGTGATAGCGATAGTGGTGCATAGAAAAACATGTGAAGCACTTAACGAGCTGGTTAAGGTACGAATCATTCAGATCTCCGAAGCAGGTTGATAGGGCTAAAAACTCGCGGCGAATTATAGTTAACTATAATTTTTAGTGTGTTAAGTCTTGTTATTTAATGTAAGGCTATGTAGGTTTTAACCGTAATTGTTGCCGATCTGAGGCTTCCTTAAAGGGCGCTGCTTTAACTTCCATATTTGGCAAACTGTGTTTTAGATGCTGAATTCATCAGTATAGGGCTAGCATTTAATAGTGATGATCTCTTATCCTCTGCACTGGAAAATAATACAAACAAAATGATG
>NZ_LWFZ01000921.1:0-1645 GCF_001635225.1 Oleiphilus sp. HI0086 | reverse complement strand
GATAATATTCTAAGAGCTAGAGCCTGAATGTGTTGCCATAAATGCTGGCAAGTGATTTATTTTCTATCCGAACGATTTTTCACTTTCTGGTTTAGCTCATCAATAGTCGCTTTCATCTGGCTGTGTGCGTCTTCAAGTAAAGTGCCCAAATCTTTGTCTTCAGCCATATGCGTGTCGATAGGAGGTAGAATTCGGACAATGACTTCACCTGCATGCCATTTATTGAGATTGATATGTTTGGGGTAGGCACTGGCGCAAATAGGAACAATGGGAGCAGAGGCTTGTTGAGCCATATGGAAGGCGCCTTTTTTAAAGGGTAGCAGATCATTACCGCCGTTACGTGTGCCTTCGGCAAAGACCCAAATCGAAGTATTATTGTGTTTAAGCGCTTCGGTTGTTTCAGCCATGGTATTGATAGATTCACGACTTTTGGAACGGTCGATCATGATATTGCCGGCGAGCCAATAAACCTGGCCAAATAAAGGCAGATACTTAAGGCTCTTTTTACCGACGCTTACACAGCGCTTAGGAATGACACCGCCGTGAACAAAGAGGTCGAGGTTGCTTTGGTGATTGGCGATAACAACGCTGGGGGGCATATTATCCAATAGTTCTTTATTCTCTATCGTCATTTTTACGCCCAATAACTTCAAAGCTCCCCAGCTGAATAGTCGCCCGCATATTCTTGTGTTATCAGGGTTGAAGGGCCTAAAAAGACAGATGCAACTGCCGAGCAAAGCAACGCTAAAGAAGTAAGTGAGAACGAGTATTGTACGAATAGTAAGTAGCATGCTTGAGTCAGTTATGTCCGTAGGCGGCGATTATTATCGAGAGGATGAGTGCGTAAAACGATTATAGAGCGTTTTGTGTCACAGCTATATTGTTATACAAGCCATAAATTGTAATAAAATTGCCTTGCTTGGCATAGGGCTGGCTATAATTGCTTACAACCTTGCCGTTGATCTCGTGATATAATCGGCCGTTTTTTAAGATTCGAAATTTGGGGATATAAAGTGATAAAGGTAGGTATTGTAGGCGCGACTGGCTATACCGGTTCGGAGTTATTAAGATTATTGGTGCTTCATCCGAAGGTTGAAATTACTGTTGTTACCTCGCGTACTGAGAAAGGCCGCCCTGTTGCAGATATGTTTCCTCATGTTCGTGGCTACATCGACTTGCCTTTTACCGATCCTAGCGTAGACGAACTAGCTGGCTGTGATCTTATCTTCTTTGCAACGCCACACGGTGTGGCTCAGTCAATGATGTCTGAATTTATAGATTCCGGCTTGCGTACCATTGATCTTTCAGGTGACTTTCGTTTGAAAGATGTAGATGTATGGGAAAGTTGGTATGACCAGAAGCATGCCTGCCCTGAATTAATTCCTCAGGCTGCATATGGCCTGCCTGAAATCTATCGTGAACAAATTAAAGATGCCAAATTAGTTGCTTGCCCTGGGTGTTTTCCTACGGTTATTCAGTTGGGCTTTTTACCTTTAGTTGAGCAAGGCTTAGTCCAGGCGGATCGTCTCATTGCAGATGCTAAAACAGGCACCAGTGGTGCTGGGCGTGCAGCTAAAGTTGGTATGCTGTTATCGGAATGCGCTGATAGCTTTAAAGCTTACGGTGTTTCCGGGCATCGCCATTT
>NZ_LWFZ01000920.1:0-1001 GCF_001635225.1 Oleiphilus sp. HI0086 | reverse complement strand
AAACAAGGTCTCGCCCTTTTGATTCTGATCGCTCGATCACACCAAGCGCTTCAATAATTCCTGTAAACATCGCTTATCCAATCCTTTACGCTAGCGAGAGCCTGACACTTCAGCCGGCATATAAATCATTCGAATGTCCTGACCAACCAGCCTCAAGTCTTTTAAGTCCAGATCAATACTCTCAGACATTTTATCTAAACCAAGTTCAGCAAGCGGTCGAGCTTTACTTCCTAATAATTTTGGCGCCATGTAAACCAAGAGTTCGTCCCACAAACCCTGTTCAATAATGCTTCCCGCTAACAAGGCTCCAGCCTCTAGTAACACCTCATTGCACTGAAGCTCAGCTAATTTGGACATCACTTCTTGCAGCTCACTATGCGCATCATTTGAACTTGATGCAGAAGACAAGCGAAGCACATCAACAAAACCAAGCTGAGACACCTCCTGCGCTTCCTGGCTTAGCTCACTGGCCTCTGAAACACACCACAATATAGGCGTTTCCTGTTCTAATAGTCGAGCAGTCTTAGGCAAGCGAGCCTGACGATCAAGAATGACACGCAAAGGCTGAATTTTTTCAATTTCTCGGGACCATTCAGGATCAAGACCCAGTTCACTAGCTCTAACCGTTAGGGCTGCATCATCATGAAGAATGGTACCAATGCCACTAATAATAGCAGAGCTTCGGGCACGCAAACGCTGTACGTCAGAACGTGCAGCCGGGCCAGTTATCCACTGACTTTCCCCGGACTCCATGGCGGTACGACCATCAACACTGGTCGCCATTTTAATCCGAAGATAAGGCAAACCAGTTTCCATTCGCTTAATAAAGCCTTGATTAAGTGCCCGCGCCTCAGCTTCCATCAAGCCATAGCGTACTTTTATTCCCGCATCCTCCAGAAGTTTAAAGCCTCGACCTGACACCTCAGGATTCGGATCCAGCATCGCAGCAACCACCTCAGATACTTGAGCATCAATTAAGGCTTTAGCACAGGGAGGTGTTC
>NZ_LWFZ01000919.1:0-445 GCF_001635225.1 Oleiphilus sp. HI0086 | reverse complement strand
AAAACCTGCGAAAGAATTTGGAAGGAATATGCCAGCTGATTCAGCCATACAATATGTAAGCTTCTCTCTTGCTGAAGAAACGTATGCATATGAGGTTAAGCTGGTCAGAGAGATAATTACCTATCGAGAACCAACCCCTGTTCCTGGGTCAAACCCCGAAATAGCAGGCATCTTAAATGTTCGCGGTGAAATCGTTCCGGTACTTTCTGCTGAGAAACATATACAGGTAAGCACTGCAGAAGCCCATCAAAGAATTCTCATTCTAGACTCAAGCCGTGGCGCCGCTGGAATAGCCGTCGAGCACGTGGGCGAAATCTTTCTAGTTGAGCCAAGCAAAATCAATATCGAAGCAGATTCCTCAAAAAATGTTGTAGGAACAGTCTTGCATAGGGATAATCTAGTTATCTTATTAGAGGGGCTTTGAGAGACCTCTGCTACTTAATAC
>NZ_LWFZ01000918.1:0-13513 GCF_001635225.1 Oleiphilus sp. HI0086 | reverse complement strand
CCGCGTCTAACTTGCAGTTAGATGGTCGAAAACTAGGTGCTTGGAGTGGTAATTTGCAGTCGTCGCCAACAGGAGCGATATTCTCAAATATAAAAGGCAGTGTTAAAGGTAGCCAGTTTTCCGGACGGCTTAATTGGCAGGTTTCAGAAGACAATTTACAGACCAGCATTCTGACAATGGATGGCAAAGGTAGGCATTTTGAAAATGTATTCAGATTGGCAGGTATTGATCCTCTTGTGAGTAGTGATGACTTTAGTTCAAAGCTTGCGCTTACCTGGCCTGGTGCACCTAAGGACTTTTCGCTAGGTAAACTATCAGGCTCTCTGTCACTGATACTCGAAGATGGATTTCTGCAAACTGACGATGAAAAAACAGGTGCTTTACGTCTGTTCGGCATCTTGAACGCTGAAGCGATAATGCGTCGTTTAAAGCTGGATTTCTCCGACCTGTATAAAAGTGGGGTCGGCTTCGACTCTTTTACGATGAACTCAAGTATAGATCAGGGCTTACTTACACTCTCTAAACCCTTGGTCATTGATGGGCCGGCAGGGAAGTACACCATAAACGGAAGTAGTGACTTAGCGAGTAAGGCGCTGGACCTGGACATGCTTATTGAGCTGCCTTTTTCGCAGAATGTGCCTTTGGCAGCTCTCGTTCTTGGTGCTCCTCAAATTGGAGGTTTAGTTTGGCTTGCAGACAAATTGCTTGGTGAACCCTTAAGTGCTTTAACTACTTCCCGATACGATATTACGGGTACGTGGCAAAAGCCTATAGTGGAATTAAAAGAGGCGGTAAACGCGAGCAAGAAAAAACGTAAGACGACTCAAACGCCTCAGCGAGTAACGCCACCAATAGAAGAGAGTGATGCGGGTGCAGAAAGCAATTTGGCACCGAATTAAAATACTACGACATCAATCAATTATATAAGGTAACGCCGTGGTTCGAGTTGCATGCATTCAAACGGTCAGTACTGATGAGCCAGAAGAAAATTTCAAGCTGGCGATGGAGGTACTCGAGCGTGAATTTTCTGGTTCTGATTGTGAGCTAGTTGTTTTCCCTGAAAACTTTCTTTATTTCGGCAGCGCACTAAATTCCCAGCTTCAGGAAAAGTTCGAAGGATATTTGGAAGCCTTTCGTCAATTTGCCAAAAATAATTCTATCAACCTGGTTTTGGGTAGTTTGCCGTTCCCCGCTTCGCTCTCACTTAGTTCACAAGGGAAGCAACGATATTTTAGTCGTAGTCTTCTGATTAATATCTCAGGTGAAGTACAGGCCTACTATGATAAGCAACATTTATTTGATGTTGAGGTCGGTGATGAGCATGGCGAGTATCGTGAGTCGGATACCTTTTGTCCCGGTGAAAGAACCGTAGTTGAAACGATAAGTTTCGAAGATGGTACTCAGGCCGGAATCGGATTTTCAATTTGCTATGATTTGCGCTTTCCAGAGATGTATCAGGACATGCGTAGGGCAAGGGCAAAAATATTACTTGTACCTTCTGCTTTTACCGAAAAAACCGGTCAAGCTCATTGGGAGTTATTGTTGCGTGCGCGAGCTATTGAAAACCAGTGCTTTGTTATTGCTGCAAATCAGGGTGGAGAGCATAGCCGTGGGCGTAAAACTTGGGGACAGAGTATGATCATCGACCCTTGGGGAAACATATTAAACCAGCTCGGCAAAGGAGCTGGTATTTGTAGTGCGAATTTGGATTTTAAAGGCTTGAATAAAATTCGCGCAGCGATGCCGCTATTTTCAAGTTAGCTGGCTTTACTCAATATCTTGAGTAATCGTTCGAATATATTGAAACAGCTTTTTACCCGCGCCAGTATTCTTTTGCTGGTCGTGATCTTTCTTAGCGTTGCGAACGAGCGCTCTCAGGTGTTGTACGTCTGTATCAGGGTTGTCGGAAATAAAATTACTAAGCACATCATTTCCACCGCTAATCAAACGGTCTCTCCAGGACTCCATTTGGTGAAGCTCTTGAGCATATCGTTGACTGCTGGAGTCAAACTGATCAATTGCGAACTGAATCGCTTCAGCGTCTTCTGCGCGCATTAGCTTACCAATGAATTGAAGGTGCCGCCTTTTCGCCTCATTTTGACGAATATTGTAGGACTCTTTTATTGCATGAGTCAGATCTTCACTCATTGGCACTTTTTTTAGCTGAGCTGGCTTTAGTTCAGTAAGTTTTCGGCCTAAAGCCTGGAGTGCTTCCATCTCGCGCTTGACCTGACTTTTACTTTTCTCAAATTCTAGATCATCTTCGTCGTGGTATTGGTCAAAATCGCTCATTACTTTGGTACCTGTATGGTATAACAAAAAAATATATTAATGGAGTCTTACTAGTTCGCGTAGGCAAAAGTTGCCAAGCCCAAGAATGACAAAAAGCCTACAACATCGGTAATTGTGGTAAGGATAACACTACCAGCTAGTGCAGGATCAATGCTTTTTGATTTTAGGTAAATAGGCAGGATTGTGCCAGCGATGGCGGCTACGACTAGATTAATGACCATTGCTGCAGCGATCACCAGGCCAATCGTTAGGTCGTTAAACCAAAGAATGGCGGCGACAGCGACCACAAAAGCCCAAAGTGTGCCGTTGATTATGGATACTAGAAACTCTCTGTTTAACAGCCATGACAGATTTGAATGGCTGATTTGGCCAACAGCAATAGCTCTAATAACCAGTGTTAATGTTTGGCTACCTGCGACGCCCCCCATGCTGGCGACGATAGGCATCAATACGGCGAGCGCTACGACTTGCTCGATGGTTTCTTTGAATACGCCAATCACTGTTGATGCGATGAAGGCAGTAATCAAGTTGATGCCAAGCCATATAGCTCTGCGCTTGCTTGTTTGCTTAACGGGGGCGAATGTATCTTCTTCTTCATCAAGACCTGCCATGCTCATTAGCGAATGGTCAGCATCTTCTCTGATGACATCAACCACGTCATCGATTGTAATTCTGCCCAGAAGGATGCCTTCCTTGTTAATAACCGGCGCAGAGACGAGATCTCTTCTTTCAAATAGATTAGCTACTTCGCTATCGGTCAGATTGACATCTATGGTAATGGTGTCAGTTTCCATTACTTCCCGAACCGTGGCAGTGGGATTAGAGACAAGTAATTTATTAAGTGGCAGAGTTCCGACTAGCTCGTCTTTACGACTAACAACCAACAATTTGTCAGTCATTTCTGGTAAGGAACGGTGTCTTCTTAAGTAACGCAACACAACGTCAATAGTGATACCGGGGCGGATGGTGACGGTATCTGTATTCATTAAGCCGCCGGCAGTGTCCTCGTGATATGAGAGGACTTCCTCGACACGGGCACGGTCTTGCGTGTCCATTGACTCAAGGACTTCAGCTGATACATTGTCAGGTAGCTGCTGAAGTATGTCGGCGAGATCATCTGTATCGAGGTCTTCTGTGAAGTTTACGACTTCCTGAGCATTTAACTTGCTGAGGAAGTGCGCCTGTATGTCTTCAGAGAGATCTTGTAGGACTTCACCTTTTAAATCGTCATTCAGCAAGCGCCATATTAGTGCTCGCTCTCGCGGTGGAGAGGATTCAATTAGGTGTGCAATATCACTTGCGTTTAGCCCCTTGTTCACAACCCTTTCAATTTGCCGGATAGAGCCGCTTTCGATTACTTCATTTACACTATGAAGTTTCTCTTTAGCGCTTTTGTTTGAAAATTGGCTAGGCATGGAACACGTTGATCTCTAGTTAACTGCTAAGTGATAAAACAGATAAGCCTGGTGAAGTGATGATTACAATTAGACCTATATAGATAGCTTAAACGTTTGCTTAAGTATAGCGCATGAATTGACACTTCGACAGTCAGAATAATCCAATAAACAGAGCCTTAGTTTGCTTTTATAAAGTGAGTTCTAGTTTATTGGAGCTGATAAGAGTGGGGGGCTTGAAATTTAGTGAGCGCTTATTCGCCTTCTCCAAACCTATCATTGATCAAGTCTTTGATCGCTGTCATTGCTTCTTCCTGATCCGCACCTTCGCAGCTGATTTCAACAAAAGATCCGCAGCTTGCGGCGAGCATCATCACAGACATAATGCTTTTACCATCGACTTCTCGGCCATCCTTTGCGATTTTAATACTGCTTTCAAAGCGTGTTGCAGTACCGACAAATTTAGCGGCTGCACGGGCATGGAGACCAAGTTTGTTAATAATTTCGATTTGTTCTGAAAGCATGGATGTTCTACTAAGCTAATGAAAAGAGGGTAGTTTATTACGTTTTGTGAGGTGAAGGTAGCTCTTTGTGGCGAATTTGGACATTATCAAATTGCGACTTGAAGTGCGCACCAAGCTGTTCGCTAATATAGACCGATCTGTGATGGCCGCCGGTACAGCCGATCGCGATAGTCATGTAGCTACGGTTTGATGCTTTGAATTGAGGAAGCCATTTACTGAGAAAGTTAATGATATCTTCCTTCATTAGTATGGATTCGGGTTGGGCGTTCATGAAGTCTACGACGGGCTTATCTAATCCACTAAAAGTACGAAGGTTTGGGTCCCAGTATGGGTTTGGCAAACAGCGAACGTCGAATACGTAATCTGCATCGCTAGGAACACCATTTTTGAAACCAAATGATTGAAAGAGTATGGCGAGCTCTTGCTCTCGTTTGCCTGTCACTCTAAGTTTTATGAGGTCTCTTAACTCGTATAGGGTTAGTTTCGTAGTGTCGACAGTCAGGTCAGCTTTTAGTGCCAGCTGGTCGAGAAGCGTTCTTTCGGTTTCAATCGCTTCGGTGAGTGAGTGTGTTGTGCTGCTAAGTGGGTGTTTGCGTCGAGTATCGTGAAAGCGCTTTAGGAGCGTCTCACTTTGTGCGTCAAGAAAAATGATATCGACATCAATCTCCATCTGCTTTAGCTTCTCGTAAACTTGGGGGAATGCTTCTATTCCACCCTGCAGATTTCTAGCATCGATACTGATCGAAACGTTACTTAACCTTGTATCTTTACCTTGTAGTGATTGTTTACCAAGGTTTAGTAAAAGCCCAACCGGTAAATTATCAATGCAGTAATACCCCATGTCTTCAAGGACGTGAAGGGCCGTGCTTTTTCCGGAACCGGATCTGCCACTGACAATAACGAGCTTCATAAGAAGTTCCTAGCAATTTTGAGCTTCTAAGGTTTGTAGGTCTTAAGCAATTATTTTCTGATAAAGTTCAGTGCCTGTAGCAGATTCCCTTAAACTATCGCAAAAAGCAGTGTTGTTGAACTTCTCTGCAATTTGACTTAAAAGATCCAGGTGCTCGCTCGTCGCCTCGGAGGGGACAAGTAAAACGAAAAGAATATCAACGTCTTCGTTATCTATCGAGTCAAAAGGTATCTTTTTTTCAAGTGTAAATAGACAACCAATAACTTGTTTGCAGTTTTCCAGTCTGCTGTGGGGAATGGCAATTCCTTGCCCAACTCCCGTGCTTCCCAGTCGTTCACGAGAAATAAGGTTGTCAAATATTTCAGTTTCATCAAGATGAGGAAATTGTTTTGAGACCAGGTGTGCAGCCTGTTGAAGAACTTTTTTCTTGCTACCACCGGGCAAACCGCGTTGGGTTAGCTCCGGTGACAAGATGGCCTCGATAGTAATTTTATTTTCAGACATTTTTCGACTCTAAAGATCGCTAATAACTAGCGTGCTGCTGCGCCGTGTGCGCGGTCAACTTTCTTTTCCTTGTGCTTAAGAATTTGACGGTCTAGCTTATCAACTAGCTGGTCGATAGCGGCATACATGTCGTCGTTCTCGGCGTGGCCGTGGATATCTGCACCAGCGATATGTAGCGTTGATTCAGCAATATGTGCTTGTTTCGATACAGAAAGGGTTACCTGTACGTTGCTAATGCCGCCAATATGGCGCTCTAGCTTTTGCAATTTGGTTTTCACATATTCTTTAAGTGCATCAGTTAAATCTACATGATGGCCAGTGATATTTAATTGCATAGTATTCTCCTATCATCGTTATTTTTAGCGAGAGTTGAATATTGACTCACTTTTCGCTTATCAAATCAACTTGCTGCAGGCAGCAAGTTATCAAATATTGTATTAAACCAATCTTTTTCTTTCGTTCGATGGGGGGATCGACATCGCTTCGCGGTATTTTGCGATAGTGCGGCGGGCGACGTTAATTCCTTGCTCTTTCAACAAGTCGGCAATCTTGCTATCGCTAAGAGGTTTTTTAGGGTTTTCTGCTGATATTAACTTCTTAATAATTGCGCGAATCGCTGTTGACGAGCACTCTCCGCCAGTAGTTGTGCTGACGTGGCTTGAGAAAAAGTATTTGAGTTCAAATATGCCTCGTGGCGTATGCATGTACTTTTGTGTTGTCACACGAGATATGGTGGACTCATGCATTTCTACCGCTTCAGCAATATCATGTAAAATCAGCGGCTTCATCGCTTCATCACCATAGTCAAGGAAGCCTTGTTGGTGAGCTACTATCTTACTTGCCACTTTTAGAAGCGTCTCGTTACGACTTTGTAGGCTTTTAATAAACCACTTTGCTTCTTGAAGTTGATCCTTCATAAAGGTGTTGTCGTTACTGGAGTCAGCTCTCTTTATAAACGAAGCATAATTTGCATTGACCCTTATTTTTGGCGCAATCTCTGGGTTGAGCTCAACTTTCCAGCGTCCTTTTTCTTTCTTTACGACGACATCTGGCACAATGTACTCAGGCTCGGAAGAAGCAATGGATTCACCTGGTTTAGGGTTCAAAGACTGAATTAGAGAGATAACCTCTTTCAGTTCATGCTCTTTAAGGCGGCTGCGTCGCATTAGTTGAGCGTAGTCTCTTGATCCTAATAAGTTCAGGTAGTGGCTGATTACAAGCTTTGCTTGTGGTAGCCAGGGCGTATCTTTTGGTAGCTGGCGTAACTGTAGCAGCAAACAGTCGGGCAGGTCTTTGGCAAATACCCCAGGTGGATCAAAGTGCTGCACGCGTTTTAAGACGGCTTCAACTTCATCTAATTCAACCGGGTCTTCGTCATCTGAGTTGTGCAGCCCCTCGTGTATCTCTTCAACGGTATTCGTTAGGTAGCCGTCTGTATCAGTTGCGTCGATTAATGACATCGCAATGTATCGGTCGCGATCAGACATGGGGGTAAGGTTAAGTTGCCAATCTAGATGATCTGCAAGAGACTCGGTAGCAGCGTTTCTTTGTTCGAAGGCATTGTTGTCATCTTCGGGAGCGGGACCACTGGGCGCATTGTTTGTATATATGTCATCCCAAGCCGTATCAACAGGCAGATCTTCCGGTATAGTATCTGACCACTCTTCACTAGGCGTGTCGGCTTCATTGCTAGCAGGTGCTTCGCTCGAACTGGTGTCTGTACTACTGCTTTGTTGGTTGTCCTGAGAGGCGTACTCGTTGCCATCATTTTGATGACTTTCATTCTGATTTTCTTGTTTATCACTTGTATTTCCAGGCTCGTTGTTATCGTCCTGGAGTTCGAGCATAGGATTAGATTCCAATGCTTCTTGTATTTCGTTTTGAAGGTCAAGAGTCGACAATTGTAGCAAGCGGATTGCTTGCTGCAATTGAGGTGTCATTGTCAGTTGTTGACCGAGCTTTAATTGGAGAGAAACCTTCATGTTCATGAGGATGTCACCAACTTAAGACTTAAATTTTGAATCATGTATTGTCGCTTATTATATTTTGCGGAAATGGTCGCTGTGAATAAACGTATTTATATTTACTTCATTTACACAAGTGTAGTGCGAAGATAGCAAAGTGTGAAACAAATAAAAGTATATTTACGTTACCAGCCTACAAATAATTGTTTTAGATCAAGTTATCGTCTTGTTGACGTGAAAATTGCATGCTACTCATTTCTAAGCTGAAAGTCATGCTTAATTGTTTGTATATGCTGTTCGAATCGAATGCTATGAACTAGCCACTGGCTTATAATTTGAATTGATTGCCCAAGTAGACTTGTTTGACCTTTTCATTATTCAGAATGTCTTCAGCACTTCCTGAAGCAATGATATGGCCATCACCAACAATATAGGCTTTTTCACAAATATCCAGCGTTTCTCTAACGTTGTGATCGGTTATGAGTACGCCGATATTTTTACTTTTAAGGTGAGAGACGATTGACTTGATGTCGTTGACCGATATTGGGTCGACACCTGCGAAGGGCTCATCGAGTAGAATGAAGTCAGGCTCCATTGCTAAAGCTCTGGCTATTTCCACTCGCCTACGTTCACCGCCTGACAAGGCCATGCCAAGACTATCTTTGATGTGAGTGATGTGAAACTCTTCGAGTAAGGCTTCCATTCTTTGTCGCCTTTCGCTGCGAGAAAGATCTTTTCTAATCTCTAGTACCGCCAGGATATTGTCTCGAACACTTAACTTTCTAAATATTGAAGCTTCCTGGGGCAGGTAGCCGACACCGTTTCGTGCCCTATCATGCATAGCCATGGATGATAGGTCGGTATCATTAACTGATATCTTGCCTTTATCATGCTTAACCAGGCCTACAATCATATAGAAACAAGTGGTCTTACCAGCACCGTTAGGGCCGAGCAGCCCGATCACTTCACCGCTGTTGATAGTCAGGGAAACATCTTTAACTATTTGGCGTTTATCATAGGCCTTGGCTAGGTTTTCTGCTTTTAAAGTTTTCATTGTTGCTCAGGTCTATTGCTTTTGCTCGGCACCGGACTCGGCATTTGGAGCAGGTTCGAGTGGCAGTTTGTTTTCGTTTTCTGGAGAACCTTTTATTAGTGGCACTTCAGTATTTTCCGATGCGGTCTCGGCATTAGGGTAGTAATGAATTTTAACTCGAGACCCTTGGGTCTGATCTCCCTTGGCGCGTATAGCTCTTCGTACAATGTCGTACTCTATTTCTTCACCTGAAAAGGAGTTGTCTTGTTGTACTAACTTAGCTTGGCCGGAAAAACGTAACAAGTTGTCTTTTGCAATATAAGTAATAGAGCTGCCATAGCCATGAGTGTTCGGGCTATCGGCGCTTACTTGTTGTACAAAGTG
The DNA here is from genome assembly GCF_001635225.1 of Oleiphilus sp. HI0086. Lineage (NCBI taxonomy): Bacteria > Pseudomonadati > Pseudomonadota > Gammaproteobacteria > Oceanospirillales > Oleiphilaceae > Oleiphilus > Oleiphilus sp. HI0086. The sequence goes on along the minus strand of NZ_LWFZ01000918.1, from coordinate 4,508 downwards.
TGCTGGCTGGCCAGAGGCCTGGATGGTTGTAATGCTGCGATTTGTCGCCTTTACAGAAATATTATCTGCTTCTAGGCGAGATAAACCTTGGGAGATTATGACATTGCCGGTATAGGTTGACGTGCCATTCTGGTCGTCAAGGCTAGCCTGGTCTGACTCTATGGATATTGGAAGTTTACTGCTCGGGTCGATTGCAAAACAAAAAGCAGGCAAAAGGGTTAACAGGGTGGCACGGAGCAAGCTATTTATTGAAGGCATACTGTCCTCTGACATTGCTAAGGAGTTCAATGCGTTTTTCATTAAGCCAGCCGTTTAAGCCGGTTGCTTGAATGACGCTTTGATCTTTCCTAATGGTAACGGCTTGGTTTGATGAGATAAAGGCCTGTTTTCGGTCTATCGATATTTGATCGCTTTCAATGCTCCATGTTTTATCGCTGGGGATAATCTGCTCGATGATGACATTTCCGGAAAGCATTAGTGTATCGCTGTCTGGCTGGATTTCACCATTGTTGGCACTAAGTTGAATTATTTCTCCCTGTTCATTTGAGAGTGTCGCCTCAATGTGCTCGATATCGATTTGGTCAGATTGTGCGTAAAATAATGCGCTTTTACTTTGTAAGTTGGTTGAGAAGCCTTTGTCATCATATAGCGTAAATCTTGCGCCTTCGACGAATGCAGCGGGCCTGTCTGTACCTGCTTCTGATGCGCTTTTTTGGGTATCTTTTATCTTTTCTTCAGAAAATAAAAGTAGACCCAGTGCAAGGCAGGCTAGGGCAATGATTAAAGGTCTGTAATGGCTCGGGTTAAGCATAAATAGCCTGTTTTGAGTCTAAGATAAATAGCTCTGGTGGTACGCTTCCAGAAGTCCTTTAGCTTCCAGGATAAGGTCAGAAACTTCACGGACAGCACCTTGGCCGCCAGGGGTTTGAGTGCAATGTGCTGCATGCTTTTTAATAAGGCTATGCGCATTGGGAACTGTGATGCCTAGCTGCACGCTGGTGATTGCAGATAAGTCAGGTAAGTCATCGCCCACGTAACATATTTGGTCAAAGGAAATACCGAGTTCTTCGCTAATTTCACCTAGGGCAATTTTTTTGTCTTCTCTTCCTTGAAGGATGTTTTTAATGCCAAGGTCTTTTGCGCGCCTCGCCGTTAGTGCTGAGGTTCGACCTGTGATAATAGCGACTTCGATATCATGCTTCATTAGTGCTTTAATTCCTTGGCCATCAAGAATATTAAAGGCTTTTAGTTCGTCTCCTTGTGCAGAGAAATAAACACTGCCGCTAGTCATGACGCCGTCAACATCGAGTGCGACGAGTTTAATACTGGCTGCTTTATCTGCAATGTTTTTTGGAAGTGCGTTAAAAGTCATGTTGGTGGCCCTAAAGTCTTAGTTGTGAAGTTGAAGGTGTTGTAACTAGGCAAGTACAGTTTGTTCGTACAATACATAAAGGTAGCCACCATAGATAGCAAGTAATAGCGTGCCGGCTACCGGTCCAAGGCTGTTCTTCTTGGTTGCGTGCTTGATATAAACCATGGCAGCGAGCCCGAAGGTCAGGGCAAACATGAGAGCGTAGTCTCGGAATAGTGTCTCTTCACTAATCGGGATGCCACCCTGTGAGATTGGGTGAAGAAATGCAGGAATTGCTAGCACTGCTAATAGATTAAACAAGTTTGAGCCGATAATGTTTCCCAAGGCAAGGTCGTGATGGCCTTTAAGGGCGCTTGCAATGGAGGCTGCAAGTTCGGGTAGGCTGGTTCCAATGGCAACAATCGTTAAGCCGATGATGATTTTGCTCACGCCGAGCTCGGTAGCGATGCCAACTGCCCCCCAAACCAAAAGCTTTGAACTGGCGAGCAATAGAGCAATACTTATAGCTAGAAGAATGTAGGCTTTTTTTGCAGAGATGGATCTGCTGTCTTCTATTTCATCGATTTCTCCCGCGGGTGCGTTTTGAAGTTTGGCGAGAGCAATGAGTGAAATAAACAAAATTATAGATAGTGCAACACCGTCGAGTGCATCCAGCATGCCGTCACTGAGTAATAGGGTGGCCAAGAAAGTCGCGACCATGAGTACCGGGAACTCAACCTTCAGAATTGCCTTTTTAAGGGGGATGGCCGAGACCAGTGCTGTTGCGCCAAGTACTAGGGCAATGTTTGCGATATTCGAACCGATCGCATTTCCTACCGCAAGGTGACTTGCATTGTCTAGTGCTGCAGTACCTGAAACAATTAATTCGGGAGCTGAGGTGCCGAAGGCAACAACTGTTAAGCCGATCATCATCGGTGTCATGCCAAGGTTGAGCGCTGTAGCGACGGCGCCACTGACGAATCGGTCAGCACTCCAAATAAGAACAATAAGCCCGAGGATAATTGCTAAAGAAAATAGAAGCATAGGTTAGTATCTAATCAATGTTTTTTCTAGGGGTGTAATGAAGGGCCTTAGTATACCTATTAGTGAAGATATCGCCAGGTATTGCAAGCAAGTGATTATGTCCAATTTGTAATTGCAAAGCAATTTGATGAAGATGAGAATTAAGTACAAATAAATTGCTAAATTTCCTTGGCTCTATGAGGCAGCTTTGTTTAAATAGCCAAGCAATGCGTCAGTCGGTGGCGAATTTACTAGGTTTAGGGATAATCTATCTTGGATTCATATATAACAATTAATAATCTCCATTTTGTCAGAGGGCATCGAAGTATTTTCAATGGTGCGACCTTGCATATCCCTCGTGGAAAAGTTACCGCAATAATGGGGCCTAGTGGAACCGGAAAGACTACTCTGCTGAGATTGATTGGCGGTCAGTTACGGCCTGCAAGCGGTGAGATACTGGTTGACGGAGTCGATGTTAGCAAACTCAAGCGGAAAGATTTGTTTGAGGCTCGGCAGAAAATGGGGATGCTCTTTCAAAGTGGGGCGCTTTTTTCTGACCTGAGCGTTTATGAAAATGTTGCATTCCCGCTACGTGAGCACACTAACCTGCCTGAGGATATCATTCGAGATATCGTCTTGATGAAGCTTCATGCAGTAGGCTTACGTGGTACGCGTGAAATGATGCCTTCCGAATTGTCGGGCGGCATGACGCGTCGAGTAGCTCTGGCAAGAACCATTGCTTTGGACCCCGAATTAATTTTGTATGATGAACCTTTTGCAGGTCAGGACCCTATTGCGATGGGAGTGCTGGTTCAATTGATTCGCTTGCTTAATGATGCATTAGGCTTAACGAGCGTGCTGGTTTCGCATGATATTACAGAGTCCCTAAGCATCTGTGATCATGCTGTAATCTTGGCTGACGGTGTTGTCATTGGTGAAGGTTCTCCAGAGGAGCTAAAAACCTCAGGCTCTCCGCTGGTAAAGCAGTTTCTTAACGGTTTGCCTGATGGCCCTGTTCCTTTTCATTACCCGGCTACAGATTTTCGTAGCGAATTGTTAGGGTAGCCCATAGTTCCTTCAAGTGTGAGATTAGCTTAGTGATTGATTTTTTTGTTCAATATGGACGTAAGGGAATAGATTTTTGGGCGGCGATGGGGCGTTCGGGGATTTTCTTGCTCCGTGCTATTTTCGGTTTAACGCCAAACCTCAAAGGCTTTCGCCTTCTGGTCAAACAGTTATATCACGTCGGAGTGTTGTCGCTTGTTATTATTATTGTATCCGGCTTGTTTATCGGTATGGTGCTTGCTTTACAGGGCTACAGCATTCTTGTCGATTATGGCTCAGAACAAGCTGTTGGGCAGATGGTTGCCTTAACACTGGTTAGAGAGCTGGGGCCGGTGGTGACAGCGTTACTGTTCGCTGGCCGCGCAGGTTCAGCTTTAACGGCAGAAATTGGCCTGATGAAGGCTACCGAGCAGCTCAGTAGTATGGAAATGATGGGTGTTGACCCCTTAAAGTGCGTTATTGCACCGCGCTTGTGGGCTGGTTTTATCTCGATGCCGCTTCTGGCTGCAATCTTTAGTATGGTTGGTGTTTTTGGCGGTTTGCTCGTTGGCGTAGACTGGTTGGGCGTTTACGAGGGGTCGTTTTGGGCTAATATGCAGGGCTCGGTAGAGTTTCGTGAAGATATTGTAAATGGCATTATCAAGAGTGTTGTGTTTGGATTGGTCTGTACATGGATAGCAGTGTTCCAAGGATACGATAGTATTCCGACATCAGAAGGGATTAGTATAGCTACCACTAAAACCGTCGTATATTCATCGCTAGCGGTGCTTGGCTTGGACTTCCTACTAACAGCGGTAATGTTTAGCTCTTTCTAAACAATTATTTAAAATAAACTAAACTTTTTAGGGAAAATGACGTCATATGTATGAGAGAACAATAGAAGCGGCTGTAGGGGTATTTATGATAGCCGGATTCGCTGCCTTGGCGTTTTTGGCAATACAAGTGAGTGGTTTAACAAGCGATTCGGCGCGTGATACCTACAAAATATATGCCCAATTTGACGACCTAGGCGGTCTCGCTGTTAGAGGACGGGTGTCATTATCTGGTGTAACGGTTGGAAAGGTTAGCG
>NZ_LWFZ01000917.1:0-431 GCF_001635225.1 Oleiphilus sp. HI0086 | reverse complement strand
AATAAAATCCTGGGCAATGAGCTTATAGCGATTAATCAATACTTTTTGCATGCTCGTATGTTTAAAAACTGGGGCCTCGAAGGCCTAGATAAAAAAGAATATAAAAAATCTATCAAAGATATGAAGCAGGCAGATGAGCTGATTGAGCGCATTCTGTTTTTGGAAGGTATCCCCAACCTGCAAAAGTTAGGCAAATTATTAATAGGCGAGAACACTCAAGAAATGCTGGAGTGCGACCTCAAATTAGAACAAAGCTCCATTGCCGACTTACGCGAAGCGATCGCTTATTGTGAATCAGTATCAGACTACGTCACCCGTGATAAGCTTCGAGAAATTCTTGCAGAAGAAGAGGAGTATCTAGATTGGTTGGAAACTCAGCTTGATCTGATCGATAAAGTGACGATCGAGAACTATATGCAATCAATGATTGA
>NZ_LWFZ01000916.1:0-1352 GCF_001635225.1 Oleiphilus sp. HI0086 | reverse complement strand
GTACACCTACCTGACGAGACAAAAGGATGTGCTCACGAGTCTGAGGCATAGGACCATCAGTCGCACCACAAACCAAGATAGCACCATCCATCTGAGCAGCACCTGTGATCATGTTTTTAACATAATCGGCGTGCCCTGGGCAGTCAACGTGAGCGTAGTGACGATCAGTTGAATCATACTCAACGTGAGACGTCGCGATAGTGATACCACGCTCTCTTTCCTCTGGTGCATTATCGATGTTTGCGAAATCAACCTTCTCACCACCGAATACTTCTGCACATACACGCGTTAGCGCTGCTGTCAAAGTTGTTTTACCATGGTCAACGTGACCAATAGTACCTACGTTAACGTGCGGTTTATTACGTTCAAATTTTTCTTTAGCCACGGTTACACCCCTTTTTCTATGCTACCGACTTTAGTTTAATTAAGACTACGATTTATTAATAATCACTTCTGCAACCGCTTTTGGCGCTTCTGAATAAGTCAAAAACTCCATCGCGTAGGTTGCGCGACCCTGTGTTGCGGATCGCAAATCTGTTGCGTATCCGAACATTTCAGATAAGGGAACTTCAGCATTAACCACCTTACCAGCGGCGCTCTCTTCCATACCCTGTATGAGACCTCGGCGACGATTTAAGTCACCAACCACATCTCCCATATTCTCTTCTGGCGTTACCACTTCAACCTTCATAACCGGCTCAAGCAATACCGCACCACCTTCTGATGCCAACTTTTTAGTCGCCATACTAGCAGCAATTTTAAATGCCATTTCATTAGAGTCGACATCATGAAAAGAGCCGTCATAGAGCGTCGCCTTCAAACCTAGCAACGGATAACCAGCCAGAATACCGTTTTGCATCTGCTCTGCGATACCCTTTTCAACTGCCGGGATAAACTCACGCGGCACAGCACCACCAACAATCTCATTTACAAACTCTAAACCTTCTTCGCCATCCGCTAAGGGCTCAAACTTAAGCCAAACATGCCCATACTGACCACGCCCACCTGACTGACGAACAAATTTACCTTCAATATCACTAATATTTTTAATCGCTTCACGGTAAGCCACCTGCGGCTTACCAATATTTGCCTCAACACTGAACTCACGCTTCATGCGATCAACGATGATATCCAGGTGCAATTCGCCCATTCCGGAGATAATCGTCTGGCCCGTCTCTTCATCGGTTTTTACTCTAAACGAAGGATCTTCCTGCGCAAGCTTACCTAGGGCAACACCCATCTTTTCCTGGTCTGCCTGCGTACGAGGCTCCACTGCAACCGAAATTACAGGCTCTGGAAACTCCATACGCTCAAGCGTAATCTTGTTCTCAATATTACATAGCGTTTCGCCA
>NZ_LWFZ01000915.1:0-2840 GCF_001635225.1 Oleiphilus sp. HI0086 | reverse complement strand
ATTGTTAATTATCTTTGTTAAATCGCTACTTTATCAGGCTGCTGAAGAGCTTTCACTGCCTTTAGATTTAGAGCTATTCTCATTCTTTGAGTTGCACAGGTTTTTCTTATTTCCTGTTTTAAAATCTGTCTCATACCAACCTGACCCTGATAACCTAAAACCAGCAGCGGATATACGCTTTGAAAAAGTACTTTCGCTACACTCAGGACAATCAGTTAATGGCTTATCACTCATTTTCTGTAAGACATCTTTTTCAAAACCACAAGATTTACACACATATTCATAAATCGGCATTATTCATTACCACCTATATAAATCTTTCTTTACATACTTATTTAAAGACATGACATCTAAATCACATAACAGCCATGACTAAGCAAAATCGGCGCACAGTATATACAATCTAAATATTAAAATCAGCGCTATAAAACCCAAAAAACCCCGACAGACTACGCGCTCAGGGTTCATTTTGAATAACAAATCGTTAAAGGCTAACACCTAACAATTACATAATTTGTTGTAAGATCCATATCCGCATAATAAAAAGCACACACAAAACGATATTCACCTAAGCAAGCGAACCCTATAACAAACAAAGCCGCCCTTCTGGGCGGCCTTATAAAGCTAAAGATAGAATAAGAAGCGAGCTTTTCCTCCCTCCTTGCTATTCATTTAATTAGACTGAAAATAGATGGGCTTCAGAACCGTCTCCTTTGGTGCGCCGAGCTTAACTTCACCATCTACCACCTTATAAGGGTAAGACCACGATCTAGCCCAGCCCGCTATATGCTCTGCCACTACTCGAATGTAGTCCATGGATGAGCCATCAGCATTCTTTCTTGTTTCAATATACATTAAGCCAACACCCCACTTTGCACGAGTTTTAGCAATACGCTTTAAATATTGAATGATTGAGGCTAGTTGAAAATCCTTTTTAACAAGATTTTGGTGCTCAATAGCTAACACGTTAAATTCACCCTGCGGGGAAAGTACCATCCCAAAAGGTAAAAATTCACCACGTTCAAGCAAGTTCTTTTCCATGCGCATCCAACCCTGCACCATCATATATTTAAGCTGCGCGATCGCTTGCTCCTCAGTAACCTTACCCCGCCTCACTTGGTTAAGGTCAACAGCGCTCTCGGCAATTGGCGCCTCGACAAGATCTTCTGCTTTTATTTTTCTTTTGCCTTCTTCAGCTGATACTAAGGTGCTCGACACTGAGAACAGCAAACCAAGCAGTATCCAACCAAATTTCAACATCTTCATATAGAGACTCCAATCATTATTATAACGGTGAGATAAAACTGTTGTGGATATAAATTATCTGGGCGAGAGAAGAATGTCTACAGTGAATCAGTAGAATTTGTGACTTTTGTTAGGCATTTTTTATAATGTGAACGAGGCAGTGAACGGAATTTCATAACAAACACTTTTAGCCACAAAAGCCTACCCCACATTTCCCTGCCAACAGAATTTACAGACAACAGAAACTAAAAAAACCACCTCACAATGTGAGGCGGTTTCTCGTTTTGCTTCTAACTTAACTAAACACTTTCGTATCCAGCTTCAGCTAAGATCAAGATCTTAGTGAGCAGAGATAGTCCAGTTTGTAGTGTTAGTCACATCAGTCAAGTAGATTTTACCGATAGAAGTACCAGTGTCACCGAAAGACAATGAACCGATATCTAGGTCAAACTTAGAAGTAGTGTTGATTGCGATACCGTCAACATAACCTTCTCTTGTGTTGGTACCTTGGAAAACTTGACCAGCTGGGTTCAAAGCAACAGAACCTAGATCAAGAACTGCGTCTTTAACAGCGTAAATGTCACGCATTGAGTGAGCGAAACCGAATGCATTCAATCCGTCTAGACCAGAAGTGTCACCACGGTGGTTGTGGATTTTCAGATCGTTGATCTGAACACCAGCGATATCGATGTAAACATCTAAATCAGTGATGTTGAAGTAGCTATCCATGTGGATTTTTGAGTTCGCATCACCGTAACCAGTAGAACCAGTAGCAACATCAGTAGCTTCAGCATTAGAGATACGACCGTTACCATCAGTGTCAGTAGCGCCGAAACCATTACCATTGTTTTCGATATGGATATCTTTGTGTCCCAAGTAACCAGCAATGCTTAGGTCACTGATCAAAGTAGTAGTTTGTGCAGTAGTAAGATCTGCACCTTCCTGGTAAGAAGACTCTGCAATACCGATTGCACCGATTTCGTATTTGAAATCAACCGCTGATACAGCTGCGTCGATAACTTGTTGAGTTGTGTAACCACTAAGTGCAGTAGCACCGCCAGCGATAAGGTCATCAGCACTGACAAGAGCAGCCAATGGATCAGTAGCGATTTCGTGAATTAACAAGTCACCGTCTTCGATACCAACACGACCCTTAACGAATGTTCCGCCAGTTGCAGTTGCAATTGCTTGAACAACAGATACACCAGGAGCATTTACTGGATCAAATTGTACATTGTTAGCTTCTAGCTGTGTCAAAGATGCACCACCAGCGTTAGCTTCGATACCGCCAGCCAAAGCAGCTAGACGACCGTCATCTACAGCACCGTATGCTAGAGCCAATGCAGCTAGACCTTCAGCACCGTAAAAATCAGACAAACCACGATCTAAAATGTTTTCGCCAGTAGCAGCGGAACCAGCAATATCGATGTTCATACGGATATTGTCAAGCATGTCAGTGTTGTTTGCTAGGTTATTCGGGTCATCAGTAAGATTTTGGTTACCACCGATTTTGATATCGTTGATGAATAGGCTACCAGCATCTTTATACATGAACTGACCGATAGAAACTTTAGATTCTATATCGATAGTCAAAC
>NZ_LWFZ01000914.1:0-1379 GCF_001635225.1 Oleiphilus sp. HI0086 | reverse complement strand
CGCAAACGGTGATCGAGTAATCGCAACGACTGATCACCATCAATCACAAACTCCTTCCATGCATTGAAACTCAATTTGTCGAGCACGTTATTCTTAGCGCTTTTAAGCCGAGAGTACGATGCCAAACAAGAGATTAGCAATGCGACACATTAAAGATATTCTCCGCCTCAAACTCGAGGCAAAACTGAGTCATCGAAATATTGCCCGCAGCTTAGGAATCGGCGTAGGCACTGTTTCCACTTATGGAAAAAGAGCGGTTGATGTTGGGCTAACCTGGCCACTTCCAATAGAGATGACTGACAATGAACTAGAACGTTTATTATTCCCCGACGCCAAGATCAATACGCGCCATGGTCGGGTTATGCCTGATTGCGCTGCCATTCACCAAGAACTCAAGCGCAAAGGCGTTACCAAGCAATTGTTGTGGGAGGAATATAAGCAAATACATGGCGACGCGGGCTATCAGTATTCGCAATATTGCGGCTACTATCGTGAATGGCGTTCTAAGCAAAAGCGCTCCATGCGCCAGATTCACCTTGCCGGTGAAAAAATGTTTGTGGATTACAGCGGGGCCACGGTACCTATCGTTAACCCGGATACTGGCGAGATCCGTTCAGCTGAGATCTTTGTAGCCATACTTGGCGCGAGTAACTACACCTTCGCAATGGCGTCATGGACGCAACGCAAAGCCGACTGGATTAACGCACATGTGAAAGCCTTTGAGTTCTTTGGCGGCGTACCGGAGATCGTTGTGCCTGACCAGTTACGCAGTGCTGTCAGCAAGCCAGCTCGTTATGACCCCGGTATCAATGTGAGCTACCAGCACATGGCATCACATTATAAAACGGCGATCATTCCCGCTAGGCCACTCAAGCCCAAGGATAAAGCAAAAGCAGAAAACGCGGTATTGATCGTGCAGCGCTGGATACTGGCTCGACTACGACATCAAACCTTCTTCACGCTGGCAGATCTAAATCAGACTATTAAGGTCTTGCTAGATGACCTTAACCGCCGTGCCTTTAAGAAACTACCGGGTTCCCGCTTAAGTCAATTTGAAGCCTTGGATAAGCCAGCGCTTAAATCGCTTCCCGCGAAGCATTATGAGTATGTCGAGTTCAAACTTGCACGCGTTAATATCGACTACCACATAGAGTTCGACAAGCATTATTACTCAGTACCTCATCATCTGGTGAAGTCTCAAGTAGAAGCCCAAGCAAGCCAAGATAGCGTTGCTATTTTCTTCAAAGGAAAACAGGTTGCACGACATGCTAGGAGCTTGCGCCAAGGGGGTTTTACCACCAATGCTCACCACATGCCTGAGCCCCATCGAAAGCACCAAGCCTGGACGCCGGAGAGACTGATCTCTTGGGGCGCTCGAA
>NZ_LWFZ01000913.1:0-760 GCF_001635225.1 Oleiphilus sp. HI0086 | reverse complement strand
TGGCTGACCAAACCCTAGAAGATTACGCCTTACGATTCACCGCTCGTAAAGCTCGGCGTATGGGTATTAGCCGTGTCGGCAAAACCGCTTTAGGGGCGACTGCTTTTTTGGCACTTGAAAGCATTGCTGCAGCGGTAACGATTAACTATGGCTTTGTGAATACCATTGCAGCGATGTTAGTCGTTGCAGCGGTTTTCTTTATTACCGGTTTTCCAATTGCTTACTACTCAGCTAAACACGGTTTAGACATTGATCTTTTGACGCGAGGTGCCGGGTTTGGCTACTTAGGCTCCACAGTCACGTCACTTATTTATGCTTCGTTTACTTTTATCTTCTTTGCGATTGAAGCCGCTATTCTCGCATCGGCTTTACATGCCTTGCTGGGTATTCCGCTATCGATCGGGTATTTCATTTGCGCTGTGGCGGTTATCCCTATTGTGATCCGGGGGATTACCACTATTTCGCGTTTTCAAGTCGGGACGCAAACTCTGTGGTTACTATTACAAATCGCGGCAATCGCTACCGTGATCATTGGCAAATAACGCGGCCTGTTGATGCGCGCGCGCAATGATGTCTTCACGCTCAAGGTGGTAATAGGCTAAAAATCGGCTCAACGCGATCTCGCCTTTTAATGGGCTAGCTAAATGCGCAATACCCCACCAATGGAGCGCATGCTTCATGTCGCGCCAGCGCGTTGTCACTTTTTGTTTAATGCTGTGCATGGCAACACCTCACACGCATTACGGCCACCGTTATTTGA
>NZ_LWFZ01000912.1:0-1441 GCF_001635225.1 Oleiphilus sp. HI0086 | reverse complement strand
GGGCTACTCAATATAGAGGTAAGAAATACACCATCACACATACCGGCTTTAAAATCATTAGAGGCAACTTTGTCATCGGTAAAAGCTTCCAAATGGATATCTAGACCCCAAGGAATAGCTTTTGCTTTCAAGTCAGCGAAGAATGTCATTGCAGGACCGTTTTTTCCAACCGGGTCGTACATACAGAACTTTTTCTTTTCAAGTGCAGAAGCTGTGGCAGCAGTCGACAGCATTACTAGCGCAAGTATAATTCGACGAAATGTCATAATGTTTCCTTAATCCTCATTAATTGTTTGATGTGTAAGAACGTTCTTTTCTTATCGTTATTATGGTGCGAATAATAACAAAGACATGTTCGAAAAGAGACATCAAAATTGACTGCTAGTCACAAAAATAGATTTAAATTTTGGCAATATTAATATTTTCTTGTAAATACAATTGCTTACCATTTTCAGAGAGGAGTTGTTAAATTTGGTTAGCTGTTTTTCATATCTGCGTTAAAGAAACTTTCAAGCTCCTTGGACTTAGCTTGAGCGTCCTTGTATCCGAGAGCTATGAGCTCTCGCATAAACTCCCCTTCAAACAAAAGATAGCTAGCCAGGCTCACGCCGCCTTCAATTGGTTCCTTGTTTAGACCAAAAAACTGTTTAATAGGTCCGGGTAGTTTGGAAACATGTTTAATTGCAATTTCATCAATTGGTTCGCTTGGGTTTATCACCAAGGTATCAATAAACCTTAATCCCAAATCGTTGGCGACTGCTTCTGGGTCCTCAACTCTTTTTAAAAGGCTGTTGATGACAGCGACCTTTTCAACGTCCTTTTCTACAACATCAATAAACATTCCGTTTATAACATGCTCTAAGATAGAGGGTCGCTTTGGCTCTTTTTTACTTTCCTTGCGAATATGACGATTGGTGAGGTTCGCGCTAACACCAATAACCAAAATTCGATTCGCACCAAGGTGAACTGCAGGGCTAAGCGGTGCCATATTACGAGCAACACCATCGCCAAAGTACTCTCTATGTATCTTGACTGGTGGAAATATGGTCGGGATAGCAGAAGAAGCCATGAGGTGATCAAGCGTTAGTTTTGTTTTAACGCCCACCCTATTCCCTGATTGCCAACCAGTAAGGTGGTCTTCACCTTGGAAAAAACTAACACTTTGGCCGCTTCGATAACCACAACTTGTCACACTAACTGCCTGTATGTCGTGCTTCTTGATGTTGGTTGTGAGTTGTCCGAAATCAGCTTCTTTTTTTAATAGCTCTCTTAAGGGGGCGTTATTGAACATGGAGCCTGGCACATCAATGCCATCTCCGCTGACGAAACCTCTAACAAACTGGCCTAGGTTTTTTGCAAGATTCCAATAGTCGGATTTGTATACCTTATCAGAGCTAAGGTTTAACCAAAGATCTTCGAGACTGTCGACACTATGCCTGAA
>NZ_LWFZ01000911.1:0-1268 GCF_001635225.1 Oleiphilus sp. HI0086 | reverse complement strand
GATTTTTGTGCCCGTAAAGCCGCCGCGTTTGTTCAGCAGCTAGAAAATTGGCATTGGCTTTGTAAGCAACACGACACCACCCAAGCGGTGCAGCCGATGGTGAGTGAGCAGCCAGTACCGCCGAGATATCTTGCCTATCAACAGCAGCATGCACTTGCGCAAACGTTGGCAGCGGCAGCAGCGATGAAAATGGAAGTGATGTCTTATCGTTATCAGTATGGTCGTTGGCCAGCGGAGATCGACGATTTGGGTTATACCGATGCGCAAATGAAAACCAGCACGATGATTCGTGATATGCGGATTACCCGCGGTGGGGTGATTCGTGTCTTAGCGGCAGAAAAGCTCGGTGAGCATGCGGCGGTGGTATTGACCCCAGTTGACGTGCTGGGTGGGCAAAGTATTGAGTGGCGCTGCGAGACAAATGTCTCGGTATCCGGCGACTTATGTCGTTACCAAGAAGGCGCATCGTTTTACCGTTAGCCGCGTGGCCCCCTTTGTGTGGAAAAATTAGCGAAGCGGTGCACGTTTACTTGCGGTATTGACCTGCTATGCTCAAATAACGGTGGCCGTAATGCGTGTGAGGTGTTGCCATGCACAGCATTAAACAAAAAGTGACAACGCGCTGGCGCGACATGAAGCATGCGCTCCATTGGTGGGGTATTGCGCATTTAGCTAGCCCATTAAAAGGCGAGATCGCGTTGAGCCGATTTTTAGCCTATTACCACCTTGAGCGTGAAGACATCATTGCGCGCGCGCATCAACAGGCCGCGTTATTTGCCAATGATCACGGTAGCGATTGCCGCGATTTGTAATAGTAACCACAGAGTTTGCGTCCCGACTTGAAAACGCGAAATAGTGGTAATCCCCCGGATCACAATAGGGATAACCGCCACAGCGCAAATGAAATACCCGATCGATAGCGGAATACCCAGCAAGGCATGTAAAGCCGATGCGAGAATAGCGGCTTCAATCGCAAAGAAGATAAAAGTAAACGAAGCATAAATAAGTGACGTGACTGTGGAGCCCAAGTAGCCAAACCCGGCACCTCGCGTCAAAAGATCAATGTCTAAACCGTGTTTAGCTGAGTAGTAAGCAATTGGAAAACCGGTAATAAAGAAAACCGCTGCAACGACTAACATCGCTGCAATGGTATTCACAAAACCATAGTTAATCGTTACCGCTGCAGCAATGCTTTCAAGTGCCAAAAAAGCAGTCGCCCCTAAAGCGGTTTTGCCGACACGGCTAATACCCATACGCCGAGCTTTACG